>DASVTJ010000252.1:0-3104 GCA_036387635.1 Duganella sp. | reverse complement strand
CGGCTCGCGCGTAAACGCCATCATCCCGCCGCTGGCCATCGACGGCCCGATCATGTCGATCCGGCGCTTCTCGGCCGATCCGCTGCGCCTGGCCGACCTGGTCGCCTACGGCAGCATGACGGCCGACATGGCCGAAGTGCTACAAGGGCTGGGCAAGGCCAAGGTCAACATCCTGATCTCGGGCGGCACCGGCTCGGGCAAGACCACCATGCTCAACGTGATCTCCGGCTTCATCGGCCGCACCGAGCGCATCGTCACCGTCGAGGACGCGGCCGAGCTGCAACTGCAGCAGCCGCACGTGGTGCGCCTCGAGACGCGCCCGCCGAACATCGAGGGCAAGGGCGAGGTCAGCCAACGCGCGCTGGTGCGCAACGCGCTGCGCATGCGTCCCGACCGCATCATCCTGGGCGAGGTGCGCGGCGCCGAGGCGCTCGACATGCTCGGCGCCATGAACACCGGCCACGAAGGCTCGATGGCGACGATCCACGCCAACACCCCGCGCGACGCGCTGACCCGACTGGAAAACATGATCAGCATGGCGGCGGCCAATCTGCCGACCAAGGCCATGCGTCAGCAGATCAGCTCGGCCGTGGGCGTGGTGGTGCAGGTCTCGCGCCTGACCGACGGCAAGCGCAAGGTGATGTCGATCCAGGAGGTCACCGGCATGGAGGGCGAGGTCATCACGATGCAGGAGATCTTCAGCTTCAAACAGACCGGGCTGGGCGACGACGGCACCGTGCAGGGCCACCACAGCGCCAGCGGCGTGCGCCCGCGCTTCATCGAGCGGCTGCGCAATTTCGGCGTGGCGATGTCGGCCAACGTGTTCGACCCGGTCACCAGATAGGGGCGCGCATGGACCCACGTTTGCTCATATTCGGCGCGCTGGTGTTCGGCGCCGTCGGCCTGCTGGTGTGGGGCGTCTACACCGTTTGGAACGGCAGCCGCAGCCCCGAGGCCGAGCGCGTGGCGCGGCGCCTACGCAACGCCATCGGCGACAGCGGCGGCGAGCTGGCCGTGTCGATCACCAAGGAACGCACGCTCAGCCGCGATCCGGCCATCCAGCGCCTGCTGGCCGCGCTGCCCGGCATCGGCCGGCTCGACCGCTTGCTGGTGCAGACCGGCCGCGCCATGACCACCGCCCAGCTGTGCGCGCTGATGCTCGGCTGCGCCGTGGCCGGGGTGCTCGTCGGCGCCGTCGCCAACCTGCCGTGGGCGGCGCGGCTGGTGCTGGCGGCGCTGGGCGCGGCGCTGCCGGTGTTCGAGGCGAGGCGCGCGCGCGCCAAGCGCATCACCACCCTGGAGCGGCTGCTGCCGGACGCGCTCGACATGATGAGCCGCGCCATGCGCGCCGGCCACGCGTTCCCGACCGCGCTCAAGATGGTCGGCGAGGAAATGCACGACGTCGTCGGCGCCGAGTTCCGCAGCGTGTTCGACGAGGTCAACTTCGGCGTGGCGATGCCCGACGCGCTGATGAACCTGGCCAATCGCGTGCCCAGCACCGACTTGCGCTACTTCGTCATCGCCGTGCTGATCCAGCGCGAAACGGGCGGCAACCTGACCGACCTGCTGACGTCGATTAGCGCCATCGTCCGCGACCGCCTCAAGCTGCTCGGCCAGGTGCGCGTCATGTCGGCAGAGGGCCGTATGTCGGCCTGGGTGCTCGGCCTGCTGCCGTTTGGCGTCGGCGGGCTGGCCATGCTGGCCAATCCCGGCTCGATGGACACGCTGTTCACCGACCCGATCGGCCAGAAAATGCTGTTCGGGGCGCTGCTGCTGATGCTGATCGGCACGTTGGCGATCCGCCGCATCACCCATATCCGGGTTTGAGGGGACACCATGACGCTGATACAAATCCTGTTCCTGGCCGTGCTGTTCGTCGCGGTGTTCGGCGGCGTGCTGCTGGCGGTGCGCGTGCTGACGGTCAACCCCGTCAAGGACCGGCTCGAGGCGTTGCAGGAGCGCAGCCAGGTCACCCGAGGCAGCGGACGCTGGGTCGAGGCCGCGATCAACCTGGCCGCGCCGCTGGCCAAGCTGTCTGTGCCGACCGAGGGCTGGGAAAACTCCCCGGTGCGCACCCGCTTCATCAACGCCGGCTGGCGCACGCCGTCGACCCCGGGGCTGTTCTACGCCGCCAAAACCGGGCTGGCGCTGGCATTGCCGCTGCTGGCGTTCCTGTACCTGAGCAGCAGGGCCGAGGGCCCCGGCGAGTACAAAATGGTGTGGCTGTTGGCGTCGGCCGCGATCGGCTATTACCTGCCCAATATCGTGCTCAACCACGTGCTCAAAAAGCGTCAGCGCGAAGTCTTCGAAAGTTTTCCCGACGCGCTCGACCTGATGACGGTGTGCGTCGAGGCCGGGCTGGCGATGGACGCGGCGCTGGCGCGCGTGGCCAACGAGATCGGCTTGAAAAGCCTGGTGTTGGCCGAGGAACTGCAACTGGTGACGCTGGAACTGCGTGCCGGCAGCGCCAAGGAAAAAGCGTTGCGCAATCTGTCGCTGCGCACCGGCGTCGAAGATGTCGACGCGCTTGTCACGCTGCTGATCCAGGCCGACCGCTTTGGCACCAGCATCGCCGACTCGCTGCGGGTGCAGTCCGAACTGCTGCGCACCAAGCGACGTCAACGCGCCGAAGAGCAGGCCGCCAAGATCTCGCTCAAGCTGCTGTTCCCGCTGATCTTCTTCATTTTTCCCAGCCTGTTCGTGGTACTGCTCGGACCGGCGGTGTTGAACATTTACCGCAACCTGCTGCCATCGATGACGGGAGGTAACTGATGGGTGCCGCCGCGTGGTTGCGGCAAGCGCTGCTGCCGTGCCTCGCCGCGCTGCTGACCGGCTGCGGCACCGCGCCGGTCCAACCGCGGTGGGCCATCGCGCCGCTGGTGCGCGTGGACCACGCCGGTGGCGACGAAGCCTCCGCCCTGTACCGCGTCGGCCGCTATCACCAGCAGCGCGGCGAGCCGCTGGCGGCGGCCGAGGCCTTCGACCGGTCGATCGCGCTGCAACCGGACCAGCTCGACGCGCGCAACGCCCAAGCGGTGCTGCTGGCGAGCCAGGGCCGGCAGGACGAGGCCATCGCATTGTTGCAACAGCTGGTCGCGGTGTTC
>DASVTJ010000251.1:0-6379 GCA_036387635.1 Duganella sp. | reverse complement strand
CACGCCATTGTGGCGGAACCTGCAGCATCGACGCCGGCGGATCGGCGACCTTGGCCGCGCATCCTGACAGGACCGCGCCGACCAGCACTGCGCGGGCCAGCAACACCATCGGCGGCGCACCACGCCTCATTGCCGCGCCTCCGCATCGCTGCGTTCCGACGAGGTGTCGATGCTGACGATCACCGACATGCCGGGCCGCAGCCGGTCGGCCAGCCGCTGGCCGGCATCGATGCTGATCCGCACCGGGATGCGCTGGGCGATCTTGACGTAGTTGCCGGTGGCATTATCGGCCGGCAGCACGGAAAATTCGGAACCGGTGGCCGGCGAGATGCGCTCGACCTGCCCGGTCAGCACGGCGCCATCGAGCGCGTCGACCTTGAAGGTGGCGCTCTGCCCCACGCTCACGTTGTTCATCTGCGTCTCTTTCAAATTGGCGATCACCCACAACTGGCGCGGCACCAATCCCATCAAGTTGGCGCCGGTGTTGACGTAGGCGCCTTTGCGTACCGTGACCTGGCCCAGCTGCCCGTCTTCCGGCGCGGTGATGCGGGTGTTGTCCAGATCGACCTGCGCCGCCTTCAGCGCCGCCGCAGCATTGGCAACCGCCGCCTCCAGCGACAGCTTGTTGACCGTGACCGACTCTACCTGCTGTTTGGCGATATCCAGGTTGGCGCGCGCCTGCGCGACGGCGGCCACCGTCTGCGCCTGCGCAGCCTTCGACGCGTCCTGCTCGCGCAGCGACAGCGAACCGTCGGCGGCGAGCGAATTGACGCGCCCCAGATCGGCCTTCGACTTGGCCGCCTGCGCCTGCGCATTGGCCAGCGTAGCCTGATTCAGTAGCACGCCGGCCGCCGCCGTGTTGCGCGACTGCTCCCAATTGGCCAGCGCCGCCTTTTGCGCCGCCAGTTGCGCCTGCGCCTGTTCGTAGCGCTGCTGATAAATACGATCGTCGATCCGCACCAGCAAATCGCCCTGCTTCACGTGCTGGAAATCCTGCACCTTGACGTCGATGACATAGCCGGACAACTGGGTGCCGATCAGCGTGACCTGGCCGCGCACCAGCGCGTTCTCGGTCGACACGATCGCGCTCGTGAACGGCGGCAGGCGCCACGCGTACAGCACGATCAACACACCGATCACCGCGACCAGCGAAAACGCGATGGTCGACAAAATTTGTCCGCGCCGCCTTGGCCACGAGGGCGCGGCCGGCGACAGGTTGGCGGTGGCGGTGACGGCGGCGGCCGCCCCAGCCGCCGCGGCAGCGGCCATTTCGGCGGTGCGCTCGTCCGATTCGGGCGAAGATGGAGGGGAGTTGTCGGGGATATTGGTAGCCATGTGGTTCAGCGGGATCCAGAATTGTTAAGGGAGACGTTGGCCATGCCGGTCTGCGCATTTTGCGCCGGCGCCGGCTTGCACACGACGCAGAGTTCCCACAGATAGCGCGCCAGCATCCACGCCAGCGTCGCCACGGCGACCAGTGAGATCATCAGGAAGACGTCGTTATAGGCCAGGATGTTGGCTTCGCGCGTGGCGGCGGCGCCCAACGAAGCCACGCCTTGCGCGCTGCGGATCGACGGATCGGACAGCGTGCCGCCCAGCGCGGCGCCGCCGCTCTGGATGCGCGCGGCCACCTGCGGATCGAGCAAGGTCAGATGCTCGACCAGTATGCTGGAGTGGTACTTTTCGCGCACCACCTGGAAGGTGCCGACGATGGCCGAGCCGAGCAAGCCGCCCAGCGTTTGCGTGATCGAGAACATCACCGAGAAGCTCACCAGGTTACTGGGCGCGGCGATCACGGCGCCAAAACCGGAGACAAAGGTCGGCCCGATGAACAACGCGCCGCCAAAGCCGAGCAGGAACTGGCTGATATACAGGTCGGACGGGCGCGTCAGATTGGTGGCGTTGGAATCCATGTACGCGCCGATCGCCATCACCGCCAGCGACAGCATCAACTGCGCGGGAATGCGCGCCGGCGTGATCGTCGCCGCGCTGGCCAGCAAGCCCGCCAGGGTGCCGATCATGACGACGATCCACAGCGTTTGCATCTGGTCGTTGGTCAATCCCAGCGTTTGCAGGAAGCCGACCGTGCCGCTGGCCTCCGACTGCACGATGCGGATCAGCAGCACCGACAAGGCAAGGCGCGCGATATTGGCGGTGCTGAGCCACCGCGTGTTGATCAGCGGGCGCGCGCGGTTATGCTCGATCAGCAGCGCGGCGGCGATCAGCACGATGGCGCCGGCCAGGCTAAGGCCCAGCCAGCGCGACTCCAGCCACCACACGGTGCGGCCCAGCGCCAACACCGCCGACAGCAGCGCCACGCCCGGCGCGAAGAGCGCGAAGGTGACGAAGTCCATCTTCTCGAACGCCTTGATACGGTCGCCCGGCGGCAGCTTGAGGAACAACACGCCGGCCAGCGACACCAGCGCCAGTCCCAGCTCGAACAAGTACAGCCCGCGCCACTCGCCGAACTCCATCAGCTCCGACGAAAACAGGCGCGCCATCGGCATCGCCAGTTGCGAGAAGCCGATGCCCAGCACCACCGCCTTGATACGGTACTTCGCCGGGAACGCCTGCAGCACGTAATACAGGCCCAGTGTCGACAACGCGGCGCCGCTCATGCCGTGCGCCGCGCGCACCGCGATCGCCGACGCCAGGCCATGGACGAACAAGTGCGCCACCGTGGCCACCGCATACAGCACCAGGAATAATTCGGTGAACAGCCGCAGTCCGTACTGCTGGCGGAATTTGACCAGCAACAGGTTCATCGACACGTTGGCCATCACATAGGCGGCCGGCAGCCATTGGATCTCGGCCGAGTAGACGCCGAGCGAGCCTTGCAGGTAAGGCAGGTTGACCAGCACCAGCGCGTTGCCCAAGCCGCCCGTGATGGCGACGATAAGGCCGATGATGAAGAACGCCAGCCGGCGCCGGGTCGGATGGATAGGACTCGACGGCGACCCCGGCAACGCCGGTCGCTCGTGCGGAAGCCAGACTTGAGGGGCGTACACGTCCATCGATAACGGCTCTTATAGGTCTTTTTGAAGAAATAAGTTGCTGAAGGTCAGCATATCACTACGCGGCCAAATCCCGAAGTTCCGCACAATAGCCTGAAGGCAAGGCCCACAAAGGCAAAAGGGGTCTGACCCCGAAGGATCAGACCCCGGCGTTATCGCCTTGCGGGTCTGTCAAGTCGCGGACGGTGCCGCGACTAGCGCAAACTTACAGCGCCGTGGCGTCCACTTCGCGCTGGAAGTTACGGTGCGCGGCCAGAGCCGCTTTGAACTCCACCAGCGCTGGCATGAAAGCGCCCAGCGCAGGGCACCACATCGACGGATCGGCGTCGCCACTTTCGGTTTTCTCCGGCACGCCGGCTTTGCGCAGCAAATCGGCACCCGCGCCAACGGCGAGGATCGGTTTGCAGTGACGGAACTGCTGGCGCACGAAATCGAGTGCGTCGGCATTGCCCATCAGCGCCTTGACGCTGGCGGCGCCGTCGGCCACGACAACCGCGTCGTACAGCACCGGCGGACCGGCTTCGATCGAGATCTCGACGTCGATCATGCTACCGTCGGCCGCCTTGAGTTGACCCAGATGCGGACCAACCACGCGCGGGACGGCGCCTTCGGCCAGCAAGTCGGCGTAGATCGCCTTGACGCTCTCCGCTTCAACGCCGTGGGCGGCCAGGATCGCGACCTTGCGCGTCTTGATGCCGACGGCGCCTGGACGGGCCAGCAGCGACAGCGCAGGCGACGGCGCATACTGCGGTTGCGGCAAGTCGATCGCCAGCGGCATCGGCGCCGGCACTGCCAGGCCCAGTCCCTCTGCCACGCCTTCGACCAGCGTCTGATCGACGTTGGCCAGCATCGACAGCAGGCGAACGCGGATCGCCGGCGTCTGCACGCGGGTCAGCTCGAAGCGGAAGGCGTTGACGATGTGCGTCTGCTCCGACGGCGTCTGGCTGATCCAGAACAGGCGCGCCTGCGAGTAGTGGTCGGCGAACAGTTCCGGCTTGCCGCGCACTTTGTCTTCCGGCGCCTGCTTCACGCTGCTGAAGGCGGTCTGGAAGCCGGCCATGCCGGCCTGGAACGGATTGCCGCCGGCGAGCGAGTTGGGCTCGTAGGCGACGCGTCCGCGCGGGATGGCCTGGCGGTGCATGCCGTCGCGCTGGTTGTTGTGCACCGGCGCCACTGGCGTGTTGATCGGGATCTCGTGGAAGTTCGGGCCGCCCAGACGGCTGATCTGCGTGTCCAGGTACGAGTGGATACGACCTTGCAGCAGCGGATCGTTGGTGAAGTCGATACCCGGCACGATGTGCGCGGTGCAGAAGGCCACCTGCTCGGTTTCGGCGAAGAAGTTGTCCGGGTTGCGGTTCAACGTCATCTTACCGATCGGCTGCACCGGCACCATTTCTTCCGGCACGATCTTGGTGGAGTCGAGCACGTCGAACGGGAATGCCTCGGCTTCTTCCTCGGTGAAGATCTGTACGCCCAGCTCCCACTCGGGATAGGCGCCCGCCTCAATCGCTTCCCACAAGTCGCGGCGATGGAAATCGGGATCGGCGCCAACGATCTTGGCCGCTTCATCCCACACCAGCGAGTGCGTGCCCGGCACCGGATTCCAATGGAATTTACAGAACACGGACACGCCTTCGGCATTCACCAGGCGGAACGTGTGCACGCCAAAGCCCTGCATCGTGCGGTAGCTGCGCGGGATGGCGCGATCCGACATCTGCCACATCAGCATGTGGGTCGATTCCGGCATCAGCGTGACGAAGTCCCAGAACGTGTCGTGCGCGGACGAGGCCTGCGGCATCGCGTGATGCTGCTCGGGCTTGACGGCGTGGACCAGATCCGGGAACTTGATGGCGTCCTGGATGAAGAACACCGGCATGTTATTGCCGACCAAATCCCAGTTGCCTTCGTCGGTGTAGAACTTGACGGCGAAGCCGCGCACATCGCGCACGGTGTCGGCCGAACCGCGCTCGCCGGCGACGGTGGAGAAACGCACGAATACCGGCGTTTTTTTGCCTTCGGCGGCGAACGGCGCGGCGCGCGTGACGCCACTCAAGTCGCCATAGCTTTCAAAATAACCGTGGGCGGCCGAACCGCGCGCGTGCACCACGCGCTCCGGAATGCGCTCATGGTCGAAGTGCGTGATTTTTTCGCGCAGGATGAAGTCTTCCATCGCGGTCGGGCCGCGCAGGCCGATCTTCAACGAATTCTGGTTGTCGGCGACCGGCACACCCTGGTTGGTGGTCAGGCGCTGGTCGGCGGAATCCACACGCACGCGGTCGAGCGGCTCGATGGTGGCGTTGACGCTGTGCGGCGGCACGCCGCTGCCCACCTTCGGCGAGGCCGTCGTCTCGCCGGTGGTGCTGGCGGTGGCGATCGGATGCGGAGGCGTGACGGTTTGACCAGGTTGTGGCGCGCGCGAAGCGTCGCCATGCTCACCCGGTTTGCCGGCGTTGAACGGCATGCCGGCGACGACGGTTTCGGTGCCGCTGGCCTTCGCCAGCAGGGCTGCTTCTTGGGGGACGCCGCCGCCAAGACTGGTCGGCGGCGGAGCCGACGGTCCTGCGACAGTACTCAACACTGAGCCAGCCCCCATCACGGAGGCTGGCGTTTTTTTACTATTTGTCATTGGGTCCCTTGGTGAACGGCGCCCGCACGGGCCGCCGGTCACACCGGCGGCAAGACCGGTCGGGCAACCGGAAAACTTGATGCTAATTACTTGCGCGAGCTCAGCAGTTTCGAGATGCCATAGCCGGCGGCGGCGGCGATCAGCACCGAGATCCCTGGGTTGGCGCGCACTTGATCGCGGCCGGTTTCGGCCAGTTTTTTGTAGCCTTCGCTGACTTGCTTGCTGCGGGCGGTGACGCGCTCGGAGACGCTTTCGACCGAACCGGTCACACTTTTCACGCTCTCGGCCACGGAGCCGGAGACGCTTTTCACGCTGTCGGCGACTTTGTCGATGCCGGTGTGGACGCTAGCGGCCAGACGGTCGGCGGTGGCTGGCACCTTCTCGGCGGCGCGGTCAACGGCGTTATGCGCATCGGCGCTCACGTCCTTGCCGATTTGGGTAACGCCGTCACGGGCGTTGTTAACTTTGTTGTCGACGTTATTTTTATTGATGTTGTTTTCCATGATAATTTCCTCGAGTTTTGTTTGTCGTAGTTGCTCTTATGCTGCGGTTGCTCTTATGTTGCGGTTTGCTTTTCAACACTGCGGGAACCACAATAGGCCCATCGATCAAGCGCGACCGTGCGGAATCTAACAGTTTGGGGACCTCCGCCAAAGTTAAGCGAAGTTGTGCCGGTATGTGGGCTGCCACACGGACGCGACTGTCGAGCAAGAGGATGCTCAGAGAATAAAATACTGTC
>DASVTJ010000250.1:0-33267 GCA_036387635.1 Duganella sp. | reverse complement strand
CGACCTGCTGACCGTGTGCGTGGAAGCGGGTTTGAGCCTGGAGCGCGCGCTGGCCAAGGTGGCCGGCGAGATCCACATCAAAAGCATCGCGTTGGCGCAGGAGCTGCAGCTGGTGCTGATGGAAATGCGGGCCGGTTTCAGCAAGGAGCGCGCCTTGCGCAACCTAGCCTTGCGCAGCGGCGTCGAGGACGTCGACACGCTGGTGGCGATGCTGATCCAGTCGGAGCGTTTCGGCACCAGCATGGGCGACTCGCTGCGGGTGCACTCGGATAACCTGCGGGGCAAGCGCAGCGTGCAGGCCGAAGAGGCGGCGGCGAAGATCGCATTGAAGCTGCTGTTCCCGCTGATCTTCTGCATTTTTCCCACGTTGATGCTGGTGTTGATCGGCCCTGCGGGCATCCAGATTTATCACTCGGTGTTGCCGAACGCTGGCAAATAATAGGAGTCGAACATGAAAAAAACCTTGTTGGCGACCGCCGCCGGCCTGTTGTTGATGGCCTGTAGCGGCGTGCAAAAAACCGCGTCCGTGATCGAGCCGCCACCGGCGCTGGCGCCGGGCGACCAGATTATCACGTCGCTGGAGCGGGCCTGCCTGTCTGACCCGATGAACGCGGCCAAATGGGAGGGACTGGCGGCGGCGCTGGCGGCGGACGGCCAGCGCGAACGGGCGCTCAGGATGTATGAGCAGGCCGCCACGCTGCACGCGCACGACGCCCGGCGCGACTACGCGCTGCTGCAGGCGAATGCCCCTGCGCGACCGCCGGCGCCGGCGCCAGCGCAGCAAGCGGACCCGCTGGCGTCGATGCCGCGCACCGAGGTGCGTCAAATCGGCGCGGCGATGGTGGAGGTGCTGCGCGTGGTGCCGACGCTGGCGGCGCTGCCGGCGCCATCGCCATCGCCATCGCCATTGGCACGGGCATCGACATCGGCACCTGCATTGCCGGGTATGCCGGCCGATCCGCAGGGGCCGATCCCGACACCGGCGCCGGCCCAGCCGATGCCGGCTCTGGTGCGGCTGGAGATCAGCAACGGCAATGGCGTCACCGGCGCCGCCGCACGGCTGGCGCGCTCGCTGAGCGTGGACGGATTGAAGACGGTGCGCCTGACGAATGTGAAGAACTTCGACGTGCCGCTAAGTCGCATCGAATACCGGCAGGAGCAGCAGCAGATGGCCGAGTCGTTGTCCGAGCGTTTGGGATTGCCGCTGAAGGCGAAAGACGAGGCCTCGCCGCGCTCCGACATGCGTATCGTGCTGGGACACGACGCCACGCCGGCCAGCCAGTTTAAATAAAAAAAACCGTCCAAGCGAAGATCATCCGCCGGACGGAAAAAACACACCCATGTGTTTCCTGTTGCCGCCAGGCCGCAGCTGGCGCATCCCTTACTGCCAGCGCACGCTGCCCAAACCGCGCGCGCTGCTTTGTCGATTGGCCGGATTGCCATACACGGTGGCCGAACCCAGGCCGCTCATCGTGAGGTTGGCGTTGGTGCTGGCGTAGACCGACGCGCTGCCCAGCCCCGTCATGCTCACGTCCACCGATTCGGCGCGCAACTGCTGCGCATCGAGGCTGCCGACGCCACCGAGGCTGGCGTTCAATTGTTTGGTCTGGCCGATCATCTCTATGCGGCCAGCACCGTTCAGATGCAATTCGACCTTGTCGCTGCTGCCGGTGTTGACCACCATGCCGCCCACGCCGCCCAGCTTCACATCGACATTGCGGTATTGCGCGTTGACCTTCACCGCGCCGGCGCCGTCGAGCGCCAGGCGCAGGCTGTCGCCGCTGAACCCTGTGACGTCGGTGGCGCCGATGCCGGCCGAGACCAGCGCACGCAGATTCGGCAGCGTCAGCTCGGCGCGCAGATCGCGCTTGGTGCCGATGTTGATCGTGCTGGTCTTGACGGTGCCGATGCTCAGCGTGTCGCCGCTTTGGCGAACCGTCACTTTTTTCAGCGCCTCCGGTTCGCCGTACAGCGTCAGCGAGGCCACGGGGCCCTGCCTGATCTTTAAACTGATCAAACCATCGAGATCGACGTTGACGGCGCGCGCATCGACACTGCGGCTCTCGCTGATGACGTCCGCGGCCAGCGCGGCGCGGGGGCTGGCGCCGCTGCACAAGACCGTGGCCAGCATCGCGGCCTTCAGATATTTTTTCATGATGCGCTCCATGTCGATAGGCGTCGGGCGGTTGGATTACAGGGCGGCTTTTTCGGAAGCGCTCAGGCGCTTGGCGCTGATCGTCACCACCTGCATCGCGCCGATGCTGGTCTTGGCCACGACGGTGGCGACCGGTGCGGAGGCTGGCTTGGCGGTGCGCGCGGCCGGCACGGCGGCGGTGGCGAAGGTGGTGGCGCTGGCGACGACGATGGCGGCGACGAAGATGGCTTCCATGTTTTTTGCGATGTTCATTTTGAGCTCCTTGGGTTGATTAGTTCGTTGCGTTGAGTGAACTATAGACAAGGGCTATCCGCACAGCCACCGGCATGTGACGAACTGCAAAAACGGGGGGCCAGACTGCGCTTTGGCAGGGTGGAGGCCGACGGCGCGCCGACCGGACCCGCGTTCGAGTCCGCGTTGTTATTGTGGTGCCATCTCCGGCACCCAAAAAATATTTACAAAAATCGCTTGCTATCAAATAGTGCGCGATATATATTCTCTACATCGGCGGCTCAACAGCGAAACAAGCAGGGTACGCATAGCGAGCTACCGAATCGTTAGTTATATATTTAGTTGCACAATTTAATTTATTTCATACCCACCAAGGAGCCAGTCATGAGCAAAGATACCCAAAACCAAGCAGTCAGCCTCTCCCGTCGTAGCGCCCTGTTCAGCAGCGTCGGCGCCGCCGCGGCAGCCGTCTCTGTGCCACTAGCCGCGCTGAGCACCACCGCCTTGGCCGCTCCGGCAACCGCCGCCAAGTCCGGCGGCCCGGTGGCCCATTCGGTCAGCACCATCACCACCCGCGACGGCGTCGAGATCTACTACAAGGATTGGGGTCCGCGCACCGGCCAACCGGTCGTGCTGAGCCACGGCTGGCCGCTGAACGCCGACAGCTGGGAGTCGGCGGCATTCCACTTGGCTAACAATGGCTTCCGCGTCATTACCCACGACCGTCGCGGCCACGGCCGGTCGAGCCAGCCTTGGGACGGCAACGACATGGACCACTACGCCGATGACCTGGCGCAGCTGATCGAAATACTGGACCTGAAAAACATCATCCTGGCCGGCTTCTCGACCGGCGGCGGCGAAGTGGCGCGTTATGTCGGCCGCCACGGCACCAAGCGCATCGCCAAGCTGGGCCTGATCTCGGCGGTGCCGCCGCTGATGCTCAAGACCGCCACCAAGCCGGGCGGCCTGCCGATCGAAGTGTTCGACGGCATCCGCGCCGGCTCGGTCGCCAACCGCGCCCAGCTGTATATCGATATCGCCTCGGGTCCATTCTTCGGCTTCAATCGTCCGGGCGCCAAGGTCTCGCAAGGCTTGATCAACTCGTGGACCGCGCAGGGCATGCAAGCCGGGCACAAGAACACCTACGACTCGATCAAGGCGTTCTCGGAAACAGACTTCCGTGAAGACTTGAAAAAGTTCGACAAGCCGACGCTGGTGATCCATGGCGACGACGACCAGATCGTGCCGATCGACGCCGCCGGCCGGGCATCTGCCGCCCTCGTCAAAGGCGCCAAGCTGATCGTCTACCCAGGCGCGCCGCACGGCTTGACCGATACGCACAAGGATAAATTCAACACCGACTTCCTGGCGTTCGCGAAGTCTTGATTGTTGATTGTTGGGTGTGGGGAAGGGCGGGTGGCGCGGGCCGCGCCCGGCGGATTACGCTGCGTTAATCCGCCCTGGGGTGACTCCGTGAATCAGAAGCAGCAGGCCAGCATCTTGAGGCAGCATTCCACGCTGGCGCAGCAATCCATCGTGGTGGCGGCATAGGCGCCCGCCGAAGCCAGCAGGATAGCCGTCGCGGCCGATGCTTTGATGATCGTCGATTTCATGGTGGTTCCTTTATTCGAGAGAAGTTGATTGGCACGTAATCACTTCACGGCCGCGATCGTGCGGCGACCAAGGCGAAGTTTACGCATCGGCCTATTGTAGCAAGCTTGCGCGCGGGTGCGACGGCTTTACGCAGGCCGCTTGCCATCTTATAATTGAGTCAACACCGGTGCGAGCCCGTCACTTATTCGTCCACCGCAGTGTTCCGCCCCGTAAGCAATCTCCCTATGCCATCTGATGAAAACGCCATCTCGTTGAAGAGTGCGGCCTCGCCTGGGCATCGCGTCGCCGGCGTGCTCATTGCCGGCTCGTGGCCGCGCCGCGCCTTGTTGCCGTTGGCGCTGGCGTTGTCGTTGTCGTTGTCATTGTCGTTGCCGTTGGCGCTGTCCCAGGCCGCCGCCGCCGGCATGCCCGCGCTGGTCAATTACGCCCACACCGCCTGGAACGGCCAGCGCGGCGCGCCGGCCGACGTTTTGCAGTTCACGCAAACCCTGGACGGCTGGTTGTGGGTCAGCTCGCCCAACGGCTTGTTCCGCTTCGACGGCGTCGACTTCGAGCGGATGGACAGCGTGCAGGGCCATCGCCTGCACACCGACAACACGCTCGGGCTACTGACCACGCGTGACGGCCGCTTGTGGGTAGGCGGGCGCTTCGGCGGCATCAGCGTGCTCGGCCGGGCCCGCGCGCGCCTGTACAGCGAAGCGGACGGCCTGCCGAAAGGTGCGGTCATGACCATGACCGAAGGCCCCGATGGCAGCGTCTGGGCCGCCACCGCCAGCGGCCTTGGCCATCTGGCGCCGGGCGCGGACCGCTTTCGCCGCGTCGGCGCCGCCGAAGGCCTGCCGGAAAAACGAACACGGCAAATCCTGTACGGCCGCGACGGCCGCCAGTGGGTATCGGTCGAGGGCGGCATCTACTTCCGCGATCCGGGCCAGACCCGCTACCGGCGCGCGTGGCCGTATATCGACCTGATGGCGATGGCCGAGGCGCCCGACGGCACGCTGTGGGGCTCGGACGGCATCGACAAGCACTACCGCGTTCTGCCCGCGCCGCCGCCGGGCAATCCGCCGCCGCGCGCCGAGCTGGGCGGCAATGGCGCGCTGTTCGACCGCGACGGCAACATGTGGATTTTGAAGGTGAACGCGCTCGAGCGGCGCCAGGCGCCGTATGTCGGCGCCGCCGCCGACGCGCGCCAGCTCACCCGCGCCAACGGCATGAGCGGTCCGCTGCCGCAAACGGCGTTCGAGGACCGCGAAGGCAATCTGTGGATCGGCACCTCGGCCGGGCTGGACCGGCTGCGCCGGACCCGCTTGCGGGCCGTGCCGGTCGCCACCGCGTTCGACCGCCCCGGCCTGATCGCCGACGCCCATGGCGGCATGATCATCGGCGACCGGCGCCACCCGCTGCACCGCTACGACGCCGCCGGCGCCCGCCAGGCGATGGGCCGGTTCCAGCTCACCAGCGCCTACCGCGCCGCCGACGGCGGCCTGTGGCTGGCCAACTTCGCCGAGCGCCGGCACTTGGCCGCCTCGGGCGCGCTCACGCGCCTGCCGCATCCGCCGCATCTGATCGGCCACGACACCCAGGCGATGACGCTCGACGCCGAGGGCCGCATGTGGATATCGCTATCGCGCCAAGGCTTGTTCCGCATCGACGGCGGCGTGTGGCGCAAGGACGGGGACTTGCCCGGCTTGCCCGATGCGCTGGCGATGGCGCTGGCGACCGATCGCGCCGGACGGGTCTGGGCCGGCTATCGCGGCAACCGCGTGGCCCTGATCGACGACGCGCGCGCGCGGGTGTTCGGCGAGGCCGACGGCCTGCGGCTGGGCGACGTGCAAGCGCTGCTGGTGGACGGCGCGCGCATCTGGGCCGGCGGACGCAACGGGCTGGCGTGGTACGACGGCCTGCGCTGGCATGGCGCGACGCTGGCCGGCGGCCAGCCGTTGCGCGGCGTGTCCGGCTTGGCGCGCACCGCCGCCGGCGAGCTGTGGTTATACGGCTCCGACGGCATCAGCCGGATCGCCGCCACCGATGTCGAGCGCCTGCTGCGCGAGCCGGCCTTCCCGCTGCCGTACGAGCGCTTCGACGCGCTCGACGGCCTGGTCGGCGGCGCCGAGCAGTTGCGGCCGTTGCCGTCGATGGCGCAGGGCAGCGACGGCCGGCTGTGGTTCGCCACCGCCAGCGAAGTGGCCAACCTCGATCCGGCCGCCATCGCGCGCAACCGGCTGGCGCCGCCGGTACAGGTGCTGTCGCTGCGCTCGGGCGATGTCACGTATCCTGTTCCGGCGCCGGCCGCGCCCGGCTTGCGCTTGCCGACCGGGCGGCGCGACCTGCGCATCGCCTACACGGCGCTGGGGTTGGCGATCCCGGAGCGGGTGCGCTTCCGCTACAAGCTCGAGGGCTTCGACGAGCGCTGGCAAGATGCCGGCACCCGCCGCGAAGCCGTCTACACCAACCTCGGCCCCGGCGATTACCGCTTCCGCGTGATCGCCGCCAACGAGGACGGGGTGTGGAACGAGGCCGGCGCCGCGCTCGCTCTGACGCTGCCGCCGCGCTTCGTCGAGACCGGCTGGTTCATCGCCCTGATGGCGCTGCTGGCGGGAACGCTGTTGGGCGGGCTGTATCTGCTGCGGGTGCGCCAGCTGACGGCGCGCATGCGCGACCGCATGCACGCGCGCCTTGCCGAGCGCGAGCGCATCGCGCGCGGCCTGCACGACACCGTGCTGCAAAGCGTGCAAGGCTTGATCATGCTGTTTCACCAGCAGGCGCGCAGCCTGCCGATCAGCGCCGGCGAGCGCGGCAAGCTCGAACAAACGCTGGACCTGGCCGACGAGCTGATGGCCGAAGGCCGCGACTGCATCGCCGACTTGCGCACCGGCGCCGATGCCGGCGAGCTGGGCGAGGCGCTGGCGCGCTACGGCTCCGTGCTGCTGCAACAGCGTTTCACGGCCACGGTCAACGGCGCGCCGCGCGCCTTGTGTCCGCGCCTGCGCGACGAGGTGCAGGCGATCGCGCGCGAAGCGTTGTGCAACGCCTCGCGCCACGCCGGCGCCGAGCGGGTGGAACTGATCCTCGACTACCGCGCCGACGGGCTGTCGCTGACGGTGCGCGACGACGGCTGCGGCATGCCGGCGGCGCTGCTGGCCGGCGCCGGCCGGCCGCGCCACTTCGGCATCGCCGGCATGGGCGAGCGCGCCAAGGCGGTCGGCGCGCGCTTCCGGCTGGTGTCGGCGCCCGGCCGGGGCACGGCGATGCACCTGGACATCGCCGCCGAGCACGCCTACCTCGGACGCCGCTCGGCGGCCTTGTTCGCCCGCCTGCGCCAGCGCCGCCCCGCCGATGCCGATGCCGAGCCCGCGCCGAGTCCACGCGAGGCGGCGTAGCGCCGGGTAGCTCGAAAGAGCTAGTGCGGCGGCGCTCTTCGTGACGATGGCGGCGGCGGCGCGCCGAGGTACGCTGTGGTCGGCATGTCAAGCATGCCAGCCATTCCATACCTGAGAGAGGAAAGCATGACCAACCCCACCAATCCGAACCAGCGCCGCCGCAATGTGCTGATGGGCGCAGCCACGGCCGCCGCCGGCGCCGCAGCCGCCGGCGTCTCGCTCAACGCGTCCGCCGCCATGCCATCCAAACCGCCCCGCGCGGTCGCCACGCTGACCACGCGCGACGGCGTTTCGCTGTACTACAAGGATTGGGGGCCGAAAGACGGCCAGCCGGTCGTGTTCAGCCACGGTTGGCCGCTGAACTCGGACAGCTGGGAATCGCAGATGATGTTCCTGGCCGATCGCGGCTACCGCTGCGTCGCCCACGACCGCCGTGGCCACGGCCGCTCCAGCCAGCCGTGGGACGGCAACGACATGGACCACTACGCCGACGACCTGGCCCAGGTGATCGAGGCGCTCGACCTGAAGAACGCGGTGCTGGTCGGCTTTTCCACCGGCGGCGGCGAAGTGGCGCGCTATGTCGGCCGTCACGGCACCAAGCGCGTCGCCGGGCTGGCGCTGGTGTCGGCGGTGCCGCCGCTGATGCTCAAGAAGGCCGACTATCCGGGCGGCCTGCCGATCGAGGTGTTCGACGGCATCCGCGCCGGCTCGGTCGCCAACCGCGCGCAGCTATATATCGATATCGCCTCGGGGCCGTTCTTCGGCTTCAACCGTCCGGGCGCGAAGGTGTCGCAGGGCCTGATTAATTCGTGGACGGCGCAGGGCATGCAGGCCGGCCACAAGAACACCTACGACTCGATCAAGGCGTTCTCGGAAACCGACTTCCGCGCCGACCTGAAAAAGTTCGACAAGCCGACGCTGATCATCCACGGCGACGACGACCAGATCGTGCCGATCGACGCCTCCGGGCGCGCCGCCGCCGCTATCGTCAAGCACGCCAAGCTGCTGGTGTATCCGGGCGCGCCGCACGGCCTGACCGACACCCACAAGGACCGCGTCAACAACGACCTGCTGGCGTTCATCAAGGGCTGAGCGGGGCTAGAGCGAGATGATGCCGCGCTTGACCGCGATGGCCACCGCGTGGGTGCGGTCTTGCGCGTCGAGCTTGGCGAGGATGGCGCGGATGTGGGCCTTGACGGTGTCCTCGGCGATGCCCAGGTGCGCGCCGATCTGCTTGTTGGCGTTGCCTTCGGCGGCGCTGCGCAGCACCGCCATCTCGCGCTCGCTCAGGCAGGGCTGGCCGAGATGCTCGACCAAGGTACGTGCGACGTCGGCCGGAATCCAGCGCCGGCCCGCGTGCACCGCGCGGATCGCCGCGATCAACTCCTTGCGCAGGCTGTGCTTCATCAGGAAGCCGGCCGCGCCCAGTTCCAGCGCGCGGCGCATCTGATGGTCGCCGGCCAGCGTGGTCAGCATCATCACGCGCGCCTGGCCGTGCCGCGCGCGCAGCGCTTCGAGCGCCCGCAGACCGTCCAGCCCGGGCATGGCGATGTCCATGATGGTGACGTCCGGGCGCAGGGCCTCGAACGCTTCGAGCACGCCGGCGCCGTCATCGAGTTCGCCGACCACGCGCAGGTCGGGCTCGTTGGCGATGGTGTCGGCCAATCCCGCCAGGATCATCGGATGGTCGTCGACGAGGAGGATGCGCACTGGCGGGGAGGAACTGGCTGCTTCGGTGCTGCTCGACACGGGTGCTCCGGGGATGGGCGGGGGGACGGCGGCTAGTGTAATACAACTCAATCAGGCGCGGCAATCAATGCGCTGCGATTGCCGGCGCGAAATCAACCACTTTTGGCCTTGCGCCATCCACTAAGGAAAAATCATGAAAGTTATCACCAACATCGCCATCGTCGCCGCGTCGCTGGCGTTCATTTGCCAGCCGGCCCAGGCGCAAGCGGGCGCCGGCGCGCACGACCATGCCGCAGCGCCGTTGCCGGCACCCAAGTTCGATGCGAAAGGCATCGCCCGGACCGAGACGGTGCGCAGTGCCTTCGATGGCACGCGCGAAGCGATTCAGGTGCGCGTCGACTTCGCGCCCGGCGCCTCGTTCCCGAAACATTCGCACCCCGGCGTTGAAATCGCCTATGTGCTGAGCGGGTCGATCGAATACGAGCTCAACGGCAAGACCGTGCGCCTGCAGGCCGGCGAGTCGATCTATCTGCCGGCCGGCACGGTACACTCGGCAAAGAACATCGGCACCGGGATCACGTCGGAGCTGGCCACCTATGTGGTGGAAAAGAACCAGCCGATCGTCATTCTCGACAAATAATGTCGGCCGGGCCGCCGGGAGCGGCCCGGTCATCGACCGGAGGACCATGCAACCATGAACATCACAATACGCCGCCTGCTCGGAAAGCTGAGCCTGGGCTGCATGGTGCTGGCGCTGCCGGCGCTGCCGGCGCAGGGCGCCGAACCGGCCTGGGTCCAGCGCAGCAACGACAACGCCAGGCTCTTGCTCGACGTTGTCGCCAAGTACTCGCCGGAGCGCGCCAGCGAGCTTGGCGTCGACGGCTTCGACGAGCGCATCGTCGACCTGTCGCGCGACCAGTTCGCGCCGACGCGGCGCGACACCGTCGCCGTCCTCGACGAGCTGCGCCGCCGCCTGAAAACCGAGCCCGACCGCAAGGTGCGGCAAGACCTCGACATCCTGATCAAGGCCGGCGAGGATCAGCTGCGCTCGGCCGCGTTGAACCGCCAATATTTTCTACCGTACGTCAACGTCGGACAATTGGTGTTCGGCGTGGTGCGCGATACGCTCGATCCGCGCATTCCGCCGCAGCGCCAGCAGACCGTCGTCGCCCGGCTGGAGAAATATGCGGGGCTGGCCAAGGGCTACCGGCCGCTGACCGAACTGGCCCTCGAACGGCTGCGCGAGCGCATGGCGGCTGACCGGAAACTGCTCGGCCCTTACAAGGGCGAAGTGGAGCAGGCATTGAACGACAGCCCGATTTTGCTCAAAGGGATCAAGGATTTGCTGATCAAATGCGGCGTGCGCGGCTGGGAGCCGGCCTACGCCGCGCTGGAACGCCAGTTCGCCGCGTACGACGCGCAGGTGCGCGCGACGATATTGCCGCTGGCCCGCACCGACCACCGCCTGCCGCCCGAGGTGTACGCCGACCGCCTGCATCAGATCGGTGTCGATATCGCGCCGCGCGAACTGATCGCCAAGGCGCTGACGTCATTCGCCGAAATGCGCAACCAGATCACCATCACGGCGGCGCTGGTCGCGCGCGAGCACCAGCTGGCCGACGCCGACTACCGCGCCGTCATCAAGGCGCTGAAACGCCAGCAGATTCCCGCCGCGCAGGTGATGCCGCTGTACGCGCAGCGGCTGGCGCAGATCGAGGCGACGGTGCGCGAACAGCAGATCGTCTCGTTGCCGCAGCGCCCGGCCGTGATCCGGCTCGCCACGCCGGCCGAGAACGCGCGCCAGCCGGCGCCGCACATGAATCCGCCGCGCCTGATCGGCAACACCGGCGAGTACGGCGAATTCGTGCTCACCACCGGGCTGCCACCGGACGCCGGCGGCAAGGCGCTGGTGTTCGACGACTTCACGCACCAGGCCGGCAGCTGGACGCTGACGGCGCATGAGGCGCGTCCGGGCCATGAGCTGCAATTCGCTAAGATGCTCGAGACGGGCGTGTCGACCGCGCGCGCGGTGTTCGCGTTCAACAGCGTCAACGCGGAGGGCTGGGCCTTGTATGCCGAGGCCGAGATGCAACCTTTCGAGCCGCTCGACGGCCAGCTGTTCGCGCTGCAGGCGCGCATGCAGCGCGCCGCGCGCGCGTTTCTGGACCCGATGGTCAACCTCGGCGAAATCACCCCGGAAGGCGTGGTGGGCTTTTTGATGGAAGAGGTCGGCTTGTCGGAAGGGATGGCGACGCAGGAAATGCAGCGCTACACATTCCGCGATCCGGGCCAGGCGACATCGTACTTCTATGGTTATCAGCGCTTGATGGAGACGCGCCAGGCCGCCGAAGTGGCGCTGCGGCACAAGTTCAACCGCCAGGCTTTCAACGACTTCATCCTTTCGCAAGGCCTGGTGCCGCCGGCGCTGCTGCGCCAGGCGGTGATGGAGGAATTCGTCCCCGCGCGGCGTTAAGCGGCGCTTTGTAACCGTACGTCACTACCGGCGCGCAGCGTCGCGGCGCGGTGGCGGCGGGGGGGCGCGGCCTTGTGGCTTTCAGGTTGCAATGTTGGTTATCGGGCGGATGGTAGTAGAATCATGCGCTAAATACAACATTACGAGTGAGAGTGCCTTGATCGACAGCCCACCGGTACGCGCCTTGCGCGCCGCCCTGTACCGGCGCACGGAAACCCCCGAGCACGGCGACCAGGACCTGCAAGCCTGGCGCACCCGGCTGCTGGACGGCCTGTGCGCCGTCGCCTTCTGGCTGGGCATGCTGGCCGTGCTGCCCAGCATGTGGGCCGGCGCGCGCCAGGGCCACTGGCCGCTGGTGGCGACCGACGTCATCGCGCTGACCGGCATCGGCTGGCTCCATTACCGGCGCGACATCGCTTATCGGCAGCGCGCCATCGCGATCCTGGGCATCATTTATCTGATCGCCGTGGTGCTGCTGTTCTCGCTCGGGCCGCTGTCGCAGATTTATCTGCTGGCGGTGCCGGTGCTGTTCACGTTGCTGATCGGCAGCAGGGCGGCGACGCTGGCGCTGCTGTGGTGCGGCGCCACCTTGTTCCTGGCCGGCTATGTGGGCGGCATCGAAGCGGGCATGGCCGAGGTGGTGGTCGGCCCGCTGGCGCACTGGACCATCCTGAGCATGAATTACCTGCTCGTCGCCAGCGTGCTGACGGTGTCGTGCACTTATCTGCTGCACGGCCTGGACGGCGCGCTGACGCGCCAGCGCGCCATCCATGCGCGCAGCCACGACAATGAAATCCGCTACCGGCAAACGCTGGAGGCGCAGATCGAGACGCTGCATGCGCGCGAAGCCGATTTGCGCGCCTCGCAGGCGCGCCAGGCCGAGTCGCTGGCGGCGCAGCGGGCGGCCGAAGTGTCGAATCAGCTCAAGAGCGACTTCCTGGCGATGATCAGCCACGAAGTGCGCACGCCATTGGGCGGCGTCATCGGCATGTTGCGCTCGGCCCTGAAGGACGCCAGCGTGGCGCCGGCCACGCGCGAGAAGCTGCGCCTGAGCTTGAGCAACGCCGACGTGCTGCTGCAAATTATCAACGACATTCTCGACTTCTCCCGTCTGGAGGCAGGCAAGATGCCGATGGAAGTACTCGATTTCGATCTGGCCGGCTTGCTGCGCGACGTCGTCGGTTTGCTGGCCGACCGCGCCGAGGCCAAGGGCGTTTCGCTGATCGCCGACATCGGCCCGGCGCTGTCGACCTGGTGGCGCGGCGATCCGACACGGCTGCGGCAGGTGGTGGTGAACCTGGTGGGCAATGGCATCAAATTCACCGAGCGTGGCGAAGTGCGCGTGAGCGCGGCGGAGCACGACGGGCAAGGCATCGTCGTCACCGTGCGCGACAGCGGCATCGGCATCGAGGCCAGTGCGCTCGGCCGGCTGTTCCAGAAGTTCGAGCAGGCCGACGCCGCCACATCCCGCAAGTATGGCGGCGCCGGTTTGGGCCTGGCCATCTGCAAAAATATCGTTGGCGCCATGGACGGCCGCATCGAGGTGACCAGCGAGCCGGGCGTGGGCAGCGTGTTCCGCGTGTATCTGCCGCTGGAGCGCGGCGCGCCGGCGCCCCTTGCCGTCGTGGAACTGGGGCGCCCGCACGCGGCCCGGCTGGCCGTGCTGTGCGCCGAGGACGGCAGCACCAATCAAATCATTTTGCGCGAGCTGCTGGGCAACATGGGCCACACCATCACCATCGCCGAGGATGGCCTGGCGGCGCTGGAGGAGTTGGCCGCGCGCGACTACGACCTGGTGATCATGGATGGCCGCATGCCGCGCATGGATGGCATGGCCGCGTTGCAGCGCCTGCGTGCCGGGCTCGACGGCGTGCGCGACGCGGCGGTGCCGGTGATCGCGCTGACGGCCAACGCCACGGCCGAGGAGCGGCAACGCTTCCTGGCGGCCGGCGCCAGCGGCTTCCTGGCCAAGCCGATCGACGAAATCGCCTTGCATGCCGAGATCGGGCGGCAGCTGGAAGCATTGCTGGCGCAAGGCCGGCCGCTGATCGGCGAGCAGCGCGCCATGGCGGCGGGCGCGCCGGCGCTGATGGAACTGGACGCCATGTTCGGCGTGGCGCACCTGCCGGCGGCGGGCGCGCGCTCGGCGGACGTGAACGACAAGCTGCACCGGGCGATGCGCTCTGCCTTCCTGATCGAAGGGCCGCGCTTGCTTGAGGCGGCGTGGCAGGGGCAGGAGGACGGCGATTGCCTGGCGGTCGCGCTGGCCGTGCACAGTTTGATGGGCGGGGCGGCGTTCCTCGGTGCCGACGCGTTGCGCGCGCGCTGCGCCCAGATCGAGCAGCTGGCCGACGCCGGCGAGCTCGACGCCGTGAAGCCGCAGCTGGCGACGCTGACCGTGGAGCTGACGCAGGTGCTGGCGGACATGGGGGCAGAGGAGGCTCCGCCGCCTCCCTCTCTACGGCAAGGTGGCGAAGTGGGGGCGGCTTTGTGCTGATCGCGGCAAACCAGCCCGGAGCCTTACGCTGCGGCGGTCTCACGCTTGGGGGCGACCGCCAATTGCAGATTAAGCGAATCGAGCACCTTCGCAAGGTTTTTCAGGCTCGGGTTGCCTTCTGCCGACATCAGGCGACATAGCGCAGTCTCGCTTAAGCCGGTTCGCTCCGCAATCACTTTCATACCGCCCTCGGCGAGGGTGAGTTGCCGCAGCAGGATCAGCATATCAGCGTAGTCGCCGTCGCTCATGACCTCGTTGATCATGGCTACTCGAAACTCAGGGTCTGCGCGCAGCAAGTCAGCGACAACTTCGTCGTGGGAGTGGTTATCGCGTCTTTTGGTTGCCATCTGGTTGCCTCTTTTTCCAATCTTCCCAGCACCGGACCGCGGCTTCGATATCCGCGTGCTGAGTGGTCTTGTCTCCAGCACACAAAGCAAAACCACTTGCTTTTCCGCGAGCGCATAGTACACGCGGTATCCAGGCCCGGCGTCAATGCGCATTTCCCAAACGCCTCTTCGGCAAGGTTTGTGATCGCCGAAATTACCTCGTTCAAAGCGCGAAATCCGCGTCGTAATCTTGGCTCTTGCCACGGGATTCGCGCAGCGAGCGCAGCCAATTTGCTACGACATTCACTCCGTTCGAAGTGACGTAGTACTGGATTGAATAGCTCATTTTCGTATTTATACGAATCGCGGTCAACTCGATGAGATCGGACTACCGACCTCGGTATCCGACACCCGTGTACCATTTTGCCGCCGAGGGACAGACCGATGCTCTGAGCGCGCGCAATGACACAGCGAATGGCAATCGGAAGTCCTAAGCACTCACAGCCGACGGCGTGCGATCTTTTCACTTGACATGCCCTATTGTTAGTTGCAATATGCCACTAACATAGCGAGCCATAACCATGAAATTTGCCTTACCTCTTGTCACTGTCGATGCCGTTTTACTGACGCTCCGTCAAGGCGAGCTGCAAGTTGCCTTGCACCGCCGCGACAAGGCGCCCGACGAGGGCATGTTGGCCTTGCCCGGCGGGGTGGTGCACGTGGACGAGGATGAATCGACCGAAGCCACGGTGGCACGCGTTCTCAACGACAAAACAGGCTTCCAGCCGCCTTACCTCGAGCAGTTGCAGTGGTTCTCCGGCAAGCACCGGGACGCCCGCAGCTGGTCCATCTCACTGGCCTACCTTGCGCTGGTGCCGGTGGAGGAGCTGGAAGCGGCGAGTCCCAACTCGTTTCATTTTTACGGCGTCGATCACTTGCCCAAGCTGGCGTTCGACCACGCCGACATCATCGCCGCCGCCGTCCGCCGCGTGCGTAACAAATCGAGCTATTCGACCTTGCCGTGTTATCTGTTGCCGGAGAAGTTCACCTTGTCCCAATTGAAGGCAACGTACGAAGCGATTCTGATGACGACGCTGGAGAAGTCCAACTTCCGGCGCAAGATGGAAGCCTGGGACGTCGTCGAACCCACGGAAGAATTTTTGACCGGCGCCCAGCGTCCGGCCAGGCTCTACAAGCTAAAAGACTTCATGCTGTTCGGGAAATCTGTCGGATAAAGAAACGAGAATTTGCTTGTCTTTAGGATTGATTGCGTTATACTTAATTGTGTTTCGCCACTAAGTCACCCGATGTGGCGTGATTTTCTGGGTTTCATCAGATTTTACTTAGTTGTATTTTGACTTTAAATAAAAGGCCACTGTTATGCTTACCATCACATCGCTACACAACGAGGGAACGCGCGGCGCCGTCACGCTGGAGCCGCGTGTCTTCACATTTGCTGGCGGCGAAAGCCAGGTCGTGCTGGCGGAAGCCTTGATAGAGGATGCCAAGTCGCTCGCCGGCGTGCGTATCAACGCATGGCTGAAGACGGCCGACGGCGTCATGCAGTTGTTGTTGCTGACCGATGCCGTGCGCCGCGTGGCGCCGAATGTAGCGGTGCACCTGAACATGCCTTACGTGCCGTATGCGCGCCAGGACCGGGTGTGTAATCCCGGCGAAGCGCTGAGCGCCAAGGTGTTTTGCGACCTGATCAATGCTCAAGCCTATGCCAGCGTAACGATTGCCGATCCACACAGCGACGTGGTGCCGGCCCTGCTTGATCGGGTCTGCGTGGTCGACGCCTCGGTCATGTTGGCGGAAGTGTTGCGGCTACCGGCCTTCGCGCAGGGCGTCACGCTGCTGGCCCCGGATGCCGGCGCCAGAAAGCGTGTGCAGCAGCTGGCCAAGAAACTGGGCGTCGAACATATCGCCTTCGCCGACAAGGTGCGCGACACCAAGACCGGTCGTATCTCCGGCACATCCGTGTCGAGCGAGTTGCCCAAGCTGCCCATCCTGGTCGTCGACGATATTTGCGATGGCGGCCGTACCTTTGTCGAGTTGGGCAAGGCGCTGGCGGAAGTCTCTTCCCAACCGCGCTACCTGTACGTGACGCACGGAATTTTCAGCAAAGGTTTTGAAGAACTCGATCTTTACTACGAACGCATCTTCACCGCATACAACTGGAACCAATCCACCATCAACGACAAGTTGACCACCATTACACAAGGAGCCTTGGTATGAACGCCCCGGAACACACAAGAACTGAAAAGAACAACCTGATCCCTTTCAATCTCGCGGACTTTTACAAGACCGGCCACCCGCCGATGTATCCGCGCGAGACGAAAAAACTGGTCGCCAACTTTACGCCGCGCTCCGACAAGTACGCGCCGGTGTTGACCGGCCTGTTCGATCACAAGGTTGTCTGGTTCGGCTTGCAGGGCTTTATCCAGGAATACCTGATCGACGTGTTCAACAACGAATTTTTTAACAAGCCGCAGCAACTGGCGGTGCGTAAATACCAGCGCCGCATGGATACGGCCCTCGGCCCGAACGTGGTGCCGGTCGACAGCCTCGAAGCGCTGCACAAGCTGGGCTACCTGCCGCTGGAGATCCGTTCATTGCCGGAGGGCTCGCGGGTGGACATCAAAGTCCCGCCGGTTCTGTTCATCAGCACGAACGAGCAATTTCCCTGGATCGCCACGTATTTCGAAACGCTGTTCAGCTGCGAAAACTGGAAGCCGTCCACCGTCGCCACCATCGCGTTCGAGTTCCGCAAATTGCTAACGTACTTCGCCAGGATGACCGGCGCCCCGGAAGAGTTCATCACCTGGCAGGGCCACGACTTCTCGATGCGCGGCATGAGCGGCGTGCATGACGCGATGCGTTGTGGCGCGGCGCACTTGCTGTCCTTTACCGGCACCGACACGATTCCCGCGATCGACTATCTGGAGGATTTCTACGGCGCCGACGCGGAAAAAGAATTGGTCGGGGGCTCCATTCCAGCCTCCGAGCACAGCGTGATGGCGTTGCGGATTCTGTTGACGCAGCAACGTGTGGCGCGCGATCCCGCCAACGCGGACAAGGACGAGAAAGCGATGCGCCGCCTGGCCGAGCTGGAAATCATGCGTGAGTTCGTCAGCAAGGATTACCCGGCCGGCATGGTCTCCATCGTGAGCGATACCTTCGATTTCTGGAACGTCATCACTGTCATTGCGAAAGCGCTGAAGCCGGAAATTTTGGCGCGCAAACAAGATGCATTGGGCAATGCCAAGGTGGTGTTCCGGCCGGACTCCGGCGATCCGGTGTTGATCTTGACCGGTTACACCGACGACGAAATCACGCGGCAGGCCGACGGCTCTTACGTGGTGCGGGCGAGCGGCGAACGCATCACCGACGCCGAACGCAAAGGCGCGGTCGAATGTCTGTGGGATATTTTCGGCGGCACCACGACCAGCAAGGGATTCAAAGTTCTCGATTCGCACGTTGGTTTGATTTACGGCGATTCGATCACCCTTCAACGCGCGCTGAGCATTCTGCAACGACTGGTGGCCAAAGGTTTTGCATCGTGCAACGTGGTGTTCGGGATCGGCTCGTTCACCTACAACATGCTCACGCGCGACAATTTCGGTTGGGCGATGAAGGCCATCTATGCGCAGGTCGGCGACGAGTCCGTGGAAATCTACAAGGACCCCGCGACCGACAATGGCACCAAGAAGTCGGCGCGCGGCCTGCTGCGGGTGGAGCGGGAAGGCGACAAGTTCGTGCTCTACGAGCGCCAGACTGAAGAAGAGGCCAATGGCGGAGCGCTGGTTCCGGTGTTCCGCGATGGAAAAATGCTGGTCAGCCAAAGCCTTGCGGAGATCCGGCAGCGGTTGCAAGACTCGTGGGTTTGTCCCGAGCCGGGCAGCATCGTCTGGAATAGCGCAAGCGAGTAACGGGTTCTTGGCCAGGAGAACCGTTAGACGGGAGACATCCGTTCCAGGGCCTGCGCTGCGGCGAGAATGCCACCGAGAATTCGGTCGGCAACCTTCTCCGAGAACCCGGCTGGCAGCTCCGCGTGGACCTTGTCCACGATGGCGGGTGTGCGGGCAATGAAATCCTGAATGAGCGGTTCCGCACTGTCGCCGTAACCGACCTTTTTCGCGGTGCTGTTGAAGTGCCGTCGCATGATTTTATGCGCCAGGTAGTGCCTGTTCTTTCCGAGCAGCGCCATAGCCATCTTGATGTCCTGCTCTGCCCACTGGTTCGGCCCGTTGCCCATGGCGGGGTAGGCGGACATCACGTCATAGACAGGCGTCAGCTTGAAGCGCTGCTCGCCGGCGAGCAGCTGGATGCTGAAGTTTTTGGCGTGACCATCCGGTGCTCGCAGCATCCAGAACAGAAGCTGCGTGGCCATGAGCGTGTGCATGTCCGCGACCGCCTGTTGCGACTGTTGCAGCAGGGTGAACAGCTGCTGTAGGCCCGGGCCACCTTCGTTCTCGTACTTCATCAGCGGCGAGGTCCCAGTCGCTTGGCAAAAATCTTCCTGGACCAGGCGGAACAGCCGGTTGCCGTCGTGCGACGGCGTCCGGTCGAAACGCTCGACGACGAGCACCCGCTGTGAGCCGAATGTCGCGATCTGCGCATTCGCCGTCGGCAGGCCATATTCTTTGAACAGCCGCAGGCATAGCCACTCGTTGTCGACCGAGGTGGAAAAGTCCGCCTTTCTCCCGCCAACCAGCCCGATAGGGAGTTTGAAGATGTGCGTGGTCGGCGTCGCGCCGCGCGGCTTCAGCCATTTTCCGTTCCACCACAGGAACGCGTCTTTTTCTTGCGCGCCGGCCAGTGATATCCTGAAATCATCATCGGGGTCCGACATCGCGCCGTAATGGCCTGGATTCACCACGTCCAGCAAGTGCCGCTCGATGGCCTCATCATCGACCGCGATGCCGTCAACCTGGCCGAGTCCTTCCGGTTCGACGCCCTCTGGCAACAGCTGCAATGCCCCAACGCAGTCCCGACCGACGGCCGCGAGCAGGTCGAATGCGTCGGTCGAGCCGGTTTTGAACCGGACTGCGACGCGTTTGCGGATGGTGTCGCTGTCCGGCAGCAATCCATCGAAGTAGTGGGAAACGCGGTCGCCCCTGAGCGGCTCGTTATGAAGATTGAACGGCAGGGAGAGCGAGACCGAGCGCCCACGGGGAGAGTTGCGCCAGGCCGCGTCGTATTGCAGTTCGGAGTCGCCGGAGGCTTTGACCGTCCAACGTCCGACATAGTCCCCATTGGCCCACAGGTGGAGTGTTTGGCGATGCGCGCGGCGGCCCATGTATTACCACTCCGCAGAGCTGTTCGGCCCGCTCTCGATGCGCTCGCCGAGCCGCAGTTCAAGCCCGATTGCCGAGCACCAGCTGAGCAGCTGCTTGACGCTGATTTCATCCGGATGTTGTTCCAGGTGTGAAATGCGATTCTGGCTCAAGCCAAGGCGATGCGCCACGGCGGTCTGCGTGAGCCCGCGCCGCTTGCGCGCAGACAAGAGCAGCTGACCTAGCTGTGGCGTAGTGATGATGAGCTGGGACGCAGGTACAGTCGACATAGAATATCCATTATTCAGATAAATAGATTTAGCTGAATGTCGGATAAAGTCGAATTATCCGAATATCAGATAAGTACATTTTATCCGAATATCGGATACTGGCGGCGAAGCATACCCACGGGTTCGATGGCGTTTTTTCAGTCCTGCCACAGCGGGCACCGCCCAATTCCATTGTTCGCTCATCGGAACAGCCCGTTCGACCCGCTCCGGCTTATCAAATCCCAGTCATTGCCACACCATGTCTTCTTTAAACAGAGGAGGTTGATATGGAAAAAAGTCACAAGCGGGTCGCCTTGGTCACCGGGGCGAACAAAGGGATCGGGCTGGAAATCGCGCGCCAATTGGCGCGTGAACAGATCACCGTGCTGGTGGGCGCGCGCGACCGCCAGCGAGGGGAGGCGGCGGCCGAGCAACTTCGCGGCGAAGGGCTCGACGCCCGCTTCATCCAGCTCGACGTGACCGACGCGGACAGCATCGCGCAGGCTGCGGCCACCATCGGCGAGCACCACGGCCGGCTCGACATCCTGGTCAACAACGCCGGTATCGGTGATCGCGCCGACGGCGCGCCCGACAAGGCCGACATCGAGGCCGTCAAAAGGATATTCGACACCAACTTTTTTGGTCCGCTCGCCGTCACCCAAGCGATGCTGCCTTGGTTGCGCATGGCGCCGGCAGCGCGCGTGGTGAACATGTCCAGCAGCCTCGGCTCGATCGCCATCAACGGTGATCGGTCGTCGCGCTACTATGGCGTCCGTCTGGCCGGATACAACGCCTCCAAGGCGGCGCTGAACATGCTTACCGTGCAGCTGGCCGAAGAGTTGCGCGACACGCCGATCGCCGTCAACGCGGCCTGTCCGGGCTATGTCAGCACCGATCTGAACGGCCATACCGGCCATCTGACGCCGCAGCAAGCCGCCGTCACGCCGGTGCGCCTGGCCCTGCTGCCGGACCGGAAAATCCATGGGCAGTTCGTCAGCGCGGAAGGTCAGGTGCCTTGGTAATTTATCCGGGCCGGCGGTTTTCGGCAAGCAGGTTGACGAAGGCGCGCAAGGGCGCCGTCATGCGGCGACGCGGGAAGTACAACTGCGGCCCGTCGAAGCGCTGCCACCAATCTTGCAGCACCCGCTGCAGCCGGCCGCCGTCCAGATCGGGATCGAGCCAATTGCGGAAGGTGCACACCAAGCCGTGTCCCGCCACGGCCAGCGCGATTGCCGCCGCCGCCGCGTCGACGCCGACCACCAGCCGGCTGTGCGGATCGATCGTCAGCACCTCGCCGTCCTTCTCGAAGATCCAAGGCGTGAGCGCCCCGCTGGAAAAACGCATGCGTACACAGTCGTGCCGCGTCAGCTCACGCGGATGCACTGGCATGCCGCGCCGGGCGAGATAGGCGGGCGCGGCGGCCAGGGCGAGCTGCTGGAACGCCGGCCCGAGCGGCACGGCGATCATGTCTTGCGCCAGGTGTTCGCCATAGCGGATGCCGGCGTCGCAGCCGGCCAAGGTGATATCGACGAAGCGGTCCTCGACCATTATCTCCACGCGCACGTCGGGGTAGCGCACCAGAAACTGGTCGAGCAGCGGCGGCAGGATGTCGATCATCACCGCGCCGGTCACGTTCAGTTTCAGCAGGCCACGCACTTCCTTGTCCGGACTCGTAACGTCATGCAGCGCCGCGCGCGCGTCGGATAGCAGCGGCGCGAGGCGATCGGCCAGCGCCCGGCCTGCCTCGGTCGGCATCACGCTGCGCGTGGTGCGCGCCAGCAGCGGCACGCCCAGTTGCGTTTCGATGCGGGTGATGGTTTCGCTGACGGTCGACGGCGACAGGCCCAGTTGCGTAGCGGCGGTACGGAAGCCGCCGGCGTTGCACACGGCGAGGAAGACCGAGAGGTCGTCGAAGGATGGATCGGTATTTGCCATGGCATGCAATGTAAGCGCTTTGCGGCGCGCGGACAAGCTGCCAGTTGACAGACATCTCCACTTTGCAGGCTTGTGCTTGCTCATGCCATGCGCTAGCTGTGACTTGATCCTTGCCAATGTCCTCTGCCGACGCAGGCTCACAATCGGCAGACAGCCACTTTTTTGGAGGCGTTCATGGCCGAGCATCCAGTTAAAGATTCACGCGGTTACTTCAAGCTCCCTCAAGATCCTGAGCATGGAGGTTATGGTTATTACACGTACGGCACGCCCAGCCTGGGTGCGGGGCAATTCGTCCACCCGAAGCTTCTCTCTGTCCTCAGCATGGTAGAACACCGCTGGCAGGGCATGGACGACCGTAAGATGGGGATCGGGAACATCAGCTTGGCCGGTGGCGCAAAATTCGATCCGCACCAAGGCCATCAAAGTGGCTTGGACGTGGACATTCGGGCGATCCGCAAGGACGGACGGAAGCTCCCGGTAAGTTGGACCGATGCCCAGTATGACCGCGAGGCGACGGCCAAACTGATCAGTTTGTTTTTCCAGTCCTGCATCGTGAAGGTCATCTACTTTAACGATCCAAAAATCCATCGCGTCATGCGGCGATTTAAGCATGACAATCACTCCCATGTGACCATCGTTGAATAGGGGGCTGGCGTGAAACTTCGCATCGTTGTTTTGGCAATGGCTGGGGCTTTTGTCGCTCTGGCGCAGGGCGCGCAGGTATGGGAATGGGTGCTGCGTCCCGCTGAAGTGAAGTACGCTATTTATGGAGGGGATCTTGGCGATACGTATGCACCCACCTCCAAAGATGTGCGGGTTGCATTTTACGTGCGTGGTCGGGCAGCGCGGGAGATGTTCGAAGCTATGAGACCGGACCGGAAAAGTGAGTGCGGTATCGAAAAAGGTGGCCGGATTCGTGTGAAAGAACATGTGGCCTGCAGCTACCGCCCGTCTGATGGCTACCAATGTGATTTCGGTTTCGATCTTCGTTCAGGCAAGAGCATTGGCGGCTCAATTTGCTGAGTGCCAGAGAGTCTGCGATTACCAAGCCCTGATTGAAGGAGCGGCGGCACGCCGATGGCTGTTTGCGGGCGGGTGGGGAAATAAAGAAATAATCAGCGTACGAGAGCCACACGGCCTAGTTGTCCAGTCCCGTTTGATCATAAACGCGTTTAACGAATAGTTCCGGCTTGCGATGTTGCCATTCTTTGAGCGCCTGAATTGGCGTTGTTGATCCACTTGGCCGCTGTGGCGCGCGTGATGTTGAACACCTTGGCGGCTTGGCGGTCGGACAGGCCCGAGTCCTTGATTTCCTAGTCGATTGGGTCGAGTTGCGCAAAGGCGGAGCGGCGCTACACGCATTCTGCGCCACGATGGGCTAAAGCCGCGCCCGCTACGTCGAGTACGTCAGCGACATGGTGGCCACACTGATCGGTCGCCGCGAGCGCGCCTTCGCCGCGTTCGGCGGCGTGCCGCGCACGGTCCTGTACGACACATGAAGACGGTGGTGATCGAGCGCGATGTGTACGACGATGGCCAGCACCGCTAACACGCCGGCTTCCAGGACTTCGCCAAGCACAGCGGCTTCATCATCAAGCTGTGCCAGCCATACCGGGCCAAGACCAAGGACAAGGTCGAGCGCTTCAACGGCTACCCGTCCGCCCACGGATCTTCATCATCCAATGATGGCTTCGCGCAGTTGTCACCTTAAGGATTTAGACAAGGAAAGTGGCGCATCGACGCAGCACTGGCTTGACAAACGTAAAGTTATTAACTTCACACAACGCTAGATGCATGACTATATGACAACATTAAATAGAAATATATTTTATTTGTTACTATTCGAGAGATTTCTTCTTGCTTCGCAGTGGTACGCTCTTCGCGTCATACCGGCGCCCGTAGTGGGCAATGCTTGTGTATCTAAAGAAGTACACGCCTGAGTAACTACGGGTTGGTCCCGGCGCAGCCCACTTTAGTGGTTTGTGATAAACCGCAAGATTTGAATCGAATTTAAGCAAGCGATACGATGAGACCATTCCAAGCGATAGCTTCCATCTTTACTTCACACCTTGGCGGCACGTCGTCAAGCGCGCCCATCTGTTTGACAGTCGAAATTCGTTCGCGAAGCCTGGATGACCGCGAATGCTGAGCTCGTCGTCGGCGAATGGTCGCGTTGTCCGGCTGGTGGCACTTACGCTCGTAATCGTGTTCACTTGGGCACTATGCACTGAACTTGAAGTAGTTGTAATAGGCGACGGCGTACTACAGGCCACCGAGCAGGTGAAGATCGTTCGTACATTGGACGCGGGGGTGGTACGGTCTCTACTCGCAGCAGAAGGGCATGATGTGAAAGCTGGTCAACCTTTGCTGGAACTTGACCATATACCTGCGGAAATGCAGGTGCGCGAACTAGAAGTCGAACACGAACGCCTTTCCGCCCAGTCGCATTTGGCTTTCGGGCTCATGCAAGACACCATGGCCACGGTCCCCCCGCAAACCGTCAAAGGTCTGTTGCCAGCGACCGCAGCCGACCGACAAATGCTTCAGCACGAGCTGACAGTTTGGCAGCGCAAGATCGCGTACCAACGTAGCGTTGAAGACTCGGGCGTCGCTACCGTTGAAGATGCCAGACATACGCTGCACGCTGCCAACGAGACACTGGCATTTCAAACCCGGCGTCACGCGGATCTTTTGAAATTGGTACAGCAAGATTTTATGACTCGGCACGCACTGCAGGACGTTGAGCAAGCACTGCTTTCTGCTCGATCTGCGCAGTCGGGTGCCTTGAGCAGACTTTCGCTAGCTACGGCGGCACTTCATAGCGCGCGCAATAGTCATGCAGTCGTCCGCACAGAGCGCGAACGTGATCTTTACCGTACGTGGCGGGAGAGCAGCCGTCAGTTATTGGAAAACACGGCCGCTCTGACGAGCGCCACCGCGCATTTGCAACGGCTCACGCTGCGCACTCCAATCGACGGTACTGTGCTGAGCCGCTCAGCCGACACGGAAGGGAGCGCTATTAGCGCAGGCGAGGAAACGTTCCGTATTGCACCTCGCAAACAGATGCTGCGCATCGAGGCGCGCTTCGAGCATAAAGATATCGCCCACTTGTACCCCGGCATGGTCGCTCACGTAAAAGTCGAGGCATTGCCGTTTACGCGTTATGGCATGGTTGCAGCCACGCTGATTAGCCTAGCGCCTGACTCGCTTGATGATCCACAGGGAAGGCGTCTATATAAGGCTCAACTACGCCCAATCGCCTCAAAAGTGGGGCCACCTAAACTTGGTGGCGTGGAGCTACGGCCTGGAATGGCCGTAGCGGTGGAAATCGCCACCCGAAGTCGTAGCGTCTTCGACTATCTGTGGAGTCCCATCGTCAAGGGACTTCATGAAAGCGCCCGAGAGCAATAGCATCCAGACCGACATTACATACTTTTTAACTTACTTAACTAGGAGCATCAAGATGATTCCCATAATTCGCGCCACTAGTCTGGTTTTGCTAGTGGCGACAGTGGCCTGCTCGAATACGCAACACCCGCTTGATCGGCAGCTATCACAGCTAAAACCCATTGCCATCGTGCGGCCGTCGGGGCTTGACTTACCGACTGGAACGTTCCTCTGTCCGCTGTCATTTTATGAAAGCACATTATCGGGAGGTTCAAGCGCAGCGCAACGGGTTAACGCTTTCCTTGAGAAAAAACAGTTTAGAGGCACCGAAGGCCAGTGGTCGCTCATAATAGTTAAACCCGCTCCGGCAGATGAAGCGGGAATTGAGCACCTCATTTTCAGGCGTGACAAATATGATGTAGTTACCTCCTCGGCCGAGCTGGTCAAAGAAGCCGATGCCGTCCCTGCAGCATTTGAGGTCAAAGAATGTGTGGAAGTAAAGGAGGCGCGTGTCCTAGTGACCCGCGACCGAGTATCTAATCGAAAATTGATCAGCTTTGGAACGGAGAAATAAAATGCCAACCTCATATGAAGTACAACGCGACGGACTCCATGCACAGGCTGACGCTTACGCAGCGGCCTACGGTCTACAGGGTGCACGGAACGGCGATTGGGATGCGTTTCGCCATGCTTTTGTTAGCGCAGAGATGACACGCATCTATGGCGCTGGCACCGCTAAATTTCTGGGTGACATGAATGAAATAAAAGGCCAATTTACCCAGGGCCAACCGCATCAAGAAAAAAATATGGACTTGTGGAACAACAAAGCTGGCCGCGACATCGGCAGCCACACCTCGAGCGCGGAGCAAACTGCGCGCAAGGTAATGAACGCATTGGAGAATGGGGCATTGATAACGGAACCGAATGTTGACGGTCGTCAAAATAGCACCGGCCAGCAGACGACAGACGACAGTGATCCCGATGTGCCATGCTGCGATGAATGCGGCGCTGCCGCTAACTGGCCACCGCCAACCTTACCGCCGCGTCCAGGTGAGGTAGCGACTGGTGAGGACGGAGGAACAATGTATATCCCGATAGTCGACCTGACTCCAGCACCAATACCAGCAATGGGCACCGCAGCGCGCACAGCAATGGCATTGTCAGCAGAATCACTGCAGGACAACATCGACACTGTGCCAGCGAAAGGGGAGCCGGAGCACTTGCAGGCCAACATTGATAACGCCATGGCGCTGGTTGCCGAAACCTACGTCGATGCCATGTCTACAGGACAGCTTGATATCTCGCCGGAACAAGTCGCTGAGCAACATATCGTGACCTTAGATAACCAACGCGAGCACGATCTCGTTCTCGGCTGAAATGACATTCAGCGCGTAACCAGCCCCTAGGCAAAAAGACCGAACGGGAGACCTTCGCTCCCGTTCAATTTTCCTTTATCTATTCGCATGACTACACCCGCAGCGTCCTTCTCTCAACATCAAGCGATTGTTGCCGCATGCCTGTTCGCCCGCCTTACAGACCTGTATATCGACCCGGCAGCATTGACGCTGGTAGACCCAGTCGATCCGAATGACTTGAAGCGTCCGCCATCTGCCGAGGCACTCCACGCAGCCTTGGTCGATGCGTCGATGCCGTGCTCCCTGCAGCACAACCAAACCATTGCAAGGATTCGTACGCCGGCACTGATCCAAATGCGAGACGTCGGCTGGGCCGTACTACTTGAGCACGACGAACAGCGTGCAATAGTGCTTACCCCTATGGCAGCTGACGATGATCCGTCAACGCATGCCCGGCCCACGGCGCTGACACCTGCCGAATTGCACGGACGAATGTGCTCCGACACAGCCATAGTTGCCGTACAAGGTAAGCCAGGCGTCCTTAAGCTTTCAAAGTTTCTGCGTGATAGTCTGCACAGTCACCGCAAAGCCATGAGTGAAATTCTCATTGCGTCCGCGATGATTCAACTGCTGGGCTTACTCAGTCCACTAATGTTCCAGCTTGTGACCGACAAAGTATTGGTGCATCAAAGCAAACAAACATTGGTCATGATCACCGGCGCACTGATCGCCATCGCTTTGCTTGAGCTGCTACTCGGATTGGCGCGAGGGCATCTGATGCAACAGGTCGGAGGGCGAGTAAATCTTGCGCTGGGCTCGGCAACAGTGAGGCAATTATTCGCGTTGCCCTTGAGCTACTTTGAAACCCGTCGCGCCAGTGAAATAGCTAGCCGGGTGCGTGAGCTTGAATTGGTGAGTCAGTTCATGATGGGTGGACTGATGACTTTGTTTCTCGACATGATATTCACGATGTTCGTGATCGGCATGTTGTTTCTGTACAGCAGTTGGCTGGCCCTTTCGGTTCTGGGCATGGTCACCGTATTTTTTACCATGGCATGGCTACTGGGACCGTCGCTGCGACAGAGCCAGGCCTCGCGCTTAGCGAGCGCTACCGAAGTGCAGTCACTGCTTATCGATAAGTTGCTGTTCATTCGCGAAATCAAAGGTATGGCACTCGAGGCGCAAGCACACCGAGAATGGCGCGACGCGTGGCAGCTTTATCTAACAAGCAGCGCCTCACATCATCAATCGGGCAAGCAGGTTCAAGAGGTATTGACGGCGGCATTCAAGGTAGGCGCTGCCGGAGTAATGGGGTTAGCAGCATGGATGGTAATGGACCAGCAACTCTCTGTCGGCATGTTTTTCGCCGTGGTCATGTTAACCAATCGTGTGGCACAACCTGCAGTCCGACTCTCTTCGCTTTGGGTTGATGTCGCGCAGTTGCAAGGTGCTTGGTCTCGGATACAAGGAATACATGAACAGCGCTCTGAACAACAGGGGCGTCGTCTGAACATTGCCACTGGTCTACGCGGTGGCATCGAGTTTGTGGACGTAGGCTTTGGCTACGGAGAGGCCAGCGATGATGTGCTGCATCGTATCAATTTGCGTATTCCACCAGGACAACGCATCGCCATTGTCGGTATGCCAGGTAGCGGCAAAAGCACTCTGGCAAAACTGTGCGAAGGCCTTTATGCACCCCGATCGGGGCGAGTATTATTGGATGGGCGCAATGTTGCTGGGCTGGACACCGTTCAGGTACGGCGGCACGTCGCAGTGCTGGAAGCCACGCCAACTATTTTTGATACTACGGTACATCGCAACATCGTAGTTGCGGCGCCGGAATCGCCAAGTAGCCTCGCCGTCCGGGCAGCCGTTTTTGCGGGACTTCACGACACTATCGAGCGCCTCCCGGAAGGGTATGCGACGCTGCTGAGCAGCGCTGGAGGCGTGCTCTCGCACGGACAACGACAGCGCCTTGCGATCGCACGTGCGCTTTACGCTGACCCTAAAATCGTAATTCTTGATGAGGGTACATCGGCGCTGGACGAGGCTGGCGAGGCGGAGCTACTGGAATCGCTAGCGCGACGCGGCGGCAAACGTACAGTGCTACTGATCACGCACCGCTTACGAGCATTAAAAACAATGGACCGAGTCGTTGTTCTGGAAAATGGTCGAGTCGTACAGGACGGGACATACGACGTTTTAATGAATCAGGACGGCGCGTTAAAGTCGATGCTTCGTGAGCCAGAAATACGTATCGTTTAATGATTACTCGGCACAGCCCTTGTCACTGTTTATGCAGGGGTACTCGACGTGATGCAGTAGCACCGGATGAACAAGGAGGCCGACAAACCTCAGCACCTCTGCGACCGCGTGAACATACATGTACGAGACATCGACAACGCGGCGGGAAAACAAGGGATTTTCGTTGAACTCTACGATAAGTTCTTGCGCGGTACCTTGGTCGTCCCAAAGATGACTGCGGGTGAGTGGTCTTGCTTATACGTCACTGGATGGTGGAGGTCATCATCCAAGGGTCGCACACATCCGGGAGACCGAATTCGGGGCACCTGGCAGCAACGGCGTTCCACATCATTATCCGTTCACCTGTATGGGCCTTTTCATTACTCGGCTTTTGCACCGCCGGTTAATCGCGTCGGAACACTTGCACACAAGTACAACCGAAAATATATGCAGAGGATTCTCCACGCCGCGAAACAAGCGTCTGCGCAGTAGCGCCTTGAGTACTTGGGAATTTGATGGCGTCACACCGCTAGAGAACAGCGTGATCTCAAGGGGCTGCCGGTAGGTTGCAGGTCGCTGGCAAGAAATCATCAACTCGGTGAACGGAATGGTCAGCAATAGGCGTGAGCACGTGACGCAACCAGGCTTCGGTGGCGATACCCTTCAGCTTGGCCGTATGGATCGGAGAGTAGATCGCGGCGGCGCGCTCCCTGCCGCTGTCGGTGTCGGCGTCGGCGTCGGCGAACAAAAAGTTGCGTAGGCCATCGTCACGCAAGCGCGTTCGGCGACCAAGCTATCAATTTAGACGGCACCGTCTTCGCTGTAGCGCAGCAGCGCCGGCCACAGTTTGAGCTGGTACAGGATCGCCGCTGCAGTGTCGGACTTGCGCGACAAACTTATCGAGCAGGATACGCAGCAAGTGTCCTAAGGAAGCACTGATCAATTAGCTCTCTGAGCGTGCTCGGTGCGCCAAATGCCCGAATGGCGAGTCGATTAAGCGCGTTGCCGCTCGATTTGACGTAATGCTTCGCGCCTTTCGTTAATCAGAACGGACTGCGGGATTCGGTGATATTAAAGCGCCTTCCGGCCAGCACCAGATTGGCCAAGGCGAACAGGGTAAAGAGCTGTGCAGTGTTCTCGGCCAGGCCGCGATAGCGCGTTTTACGATGACCGAACAGGTTCTTGATGACATGAAACGGATGCTCGACTTTTGCCCGAACACTGGCCTTCAGATGCTCCAGCTTCTCGGACATTCGTCCCAATTTATTGTTGGGCAGCGCCCTGCGTTTGGAGCGCTTCATGGCCACGTGCCACGTCACCGATTTGCCGATGTTCTCCGGCCGCTTTTCCACACCTTGGTAGTCGGCGTCGCCGAGCGCGGCGCTCTCGTCGCCTTGCAGCAGCGCGTGCGCTTGCGTCACGTCGGCGACATTGCCCGCCCTACCGATGACCGTGTGCACCAGGCCCCAAGCAGCATCGACGCCGACGTGGGCCTTCATGCCAAAGTGCCAGTCATTGCCTTTCTTCGACTGGTGCATCTCGGGATCGCGCTTGCCGTCCTTGTTCTTCGTCGACGGTGGAGCGGCGATCAGCGTGGCGTCGACGATGGTGCCTTCGCGCATCATCAGGCCCTTCTCGGCGAGGTGTCCGTTGATCGTGTCGAAGATCTGGCGCGTGAGCCCTTTGGCTTCAAGCAAATGGCGAAACTTCAGCAAGGTCGTGGCGTCCGGCGCCGACTCGCGGCCCAGATCAATGCCGACAAAGGCGCGAATGGATTGGCTGTCGTAGATCGCATCTTCGATGCCTTCGTCCGACAAACCAAAGCATTGCTGGGCCACGTACATGCGCAACATGCGAGCGAGCCCGATCGGTGGCCGACCGGCGCCTTCGACCTTTAGATAGAACGGCTCGACAGCTTGATGCAGCTTGCCCCAAGAGGTCACGCTGTCGATGTCAGTGAGAAAGCGGTCGCGCCGCGTCAACTTTTTCTTGGCGGCGTATTCGAGGTCGGAAAAGCTCTTTTGCATGGTCGATGGCAAACAGTAGGGATGCCGTTATTGTCTTAGGTCCGACTGCCGCAGGGAACGGCGTCCGATGAATAAATCAGTGCTTCCTTAGTGCATTGTTCAGCAACTGGTCACAAATAGCTCGGGCTTCTGACGCTGGCGCTCTTTAAGGGTAAGCGTCCAGCCGTCCCATCTATGAATTCATAACCGGCATCGCCAAACTACCATCTCGACCAACACAGGAGGCGACCGCCTGGGCCGGATGCGCAGGATGTTGGCACCACAGTGAAGCTGCTGGCCAAGCGCAAGATTGCCGTCATCGTGCTGCAGGTGGGTAACCTCGACCTGACCTCGCCAGCTGGCAAGATGATGATGACCATGCTGGCGGCGGTGGCGGAGATGGAAGGAGATTTACTGGTGGAGCGCACTCAAGCCGGCTTGGCCCGCGCAAAGAGCGAAGGCAAGACGCTGGGCCGTCCGTCGAAAACTACGGCCGAGCAGCGCACCGATATCATTGCCAAATACGCCGCCGGTGAGAGCGTCAGCGCCTTGGCCCGTCTCTACAGCGTTTCGCGCGTCAACATCTTGGGATTGGTCAAGCTTGGGTGAGCCACTGCCGCCAGGTTCTAGACGTGGCGGCTCGGTTCAAGCATGGTGACTTGTTGCATCCTTACCGCATGCGCGGCTAAGAAGTAAATAAGTAACAAACACCGCTGACAAAGCAGTTAGGATTAAGCTATACTGATGTAAATGGACTGGGAGTACCCGGTCGGCGTTCCAGCCTCGGTGAGTTTCACCGGGGCTTTTCGCTTTCTACGGCAGGATGGATCTTCAATCCCCAGTTCTCAAATCCTTCACCGACATTTTCCCTGCCGCCGCTGCAGTAGAACTTTCTCTTCAGCACTGCAAAAGCACGATTGTCTTGCTCCGGCTTGAGTACCCTCATTCCTACTGGCCTCGCTACCAAATCGGCAAGTTGCAGCCCGGATGAGTTTACCTTTTTGTCAGCGAAAACTATGTCGAAGGGAAGGCGCTTGCCAAGCTTGTTGGCTCCGTCGCACATCCTACGAAACTCCAATTCGAGCTCGTTATCCTCCTTTTTGCCCCGTCGTTCGAACACTACATGGGTAAGCCGTTCCTCCTGTCCCTTTTCTTGGAGAAATTCGAACAACGTTTCCAAGCAGAACCCAAGCGCTAGGTGGTAGGGGTGAGACTGGACGCCGGCTTTATCCCGTAATTGGTTCTTATCAATAGCGCAACTTATCAACACAAAATTGCTGGCTTCTATAATTTCGGTCAACTCGGTAAGGAACTGAATTTTCTCGTCGCGGTTAGCAAAAAAATTGAAGTCGCCTTTCTCCTTTCGAATCTCGTGTTCATGAAGAACTACGAGGTCGTGCCCAAAATGTTTGAACTTGAACTTTTCCAATGCTGGTACGACAGTGTCAGTGTAGTAGCGCTTATGGAAGACGCAAAATGCTAGAACGAACATCGGGTAGTTGTCATCGGTCTTCAGCATTCCGTGGTCCCCGCTCTCATCCACGTACACAATAAAGTTACTAAACTTTTCAACTACTTCTGCATGGGGTACAACTGGCGGGCGAGGTTCTTGGACGGCAGGTTCAGCAATAACCGCAACTTCGACTTGGAGGCTAATAGCGCATGTTGTCTCAACTGAAGGTTGTAGTTCCGTCTCAACTTGGAACAAAAGAAATTGCTTGGAGTCCATTGCCGCCTTTTTTGATGTACTTGGCTCGACTGTTGTAAACTGGCCAAATTGCCTACATAATGCATACATGGTCTCCGCAAGCAAAGCGGAAACAAAAAGGGTTACAAGAATAAACCTGTAACCCTTTGAATTTACTGCTAATGTCTGGTGCCGACTGCCGGTTTCGAACTGGCCACCTGATGATTACAAATCAACTGCTCTACCAAATGAGCTAAGTCGGCGAAACTTGTACGCCGCAAATTATACGCTATTTAATCCGCGTCAGGGTGGGGCGTCCGCCCTTTTTGGGTGGCTCGTCGTCGCCCCGCGGAGCGCTTGCCGCCTCGCTCTTGAGCATCGGTGCCGGCGTCGGCACGGCCGACAACGACGGACCCGGCGCGACGGTTTCCTCGGCGGGAGCGGCAGCCGAAGCCGCCGCGTCAGCGCCGCCGCTTTGCGGCTCGAACGCCATGCCCTGGCCGTTTTCGTTGGCGTAGATGGCCATCACGTTGGCCACCGGCACGTAGATTTCGCGCGAGACGCCGCCGAAGCGGGCGTGGAAGCGGATGCTGTCGTTATCCATCTTCAGGCCCGAGGTGGCGCCGAAACTGATGTTGAGGACGATTTCGCCTTTTTTCACATACTCCATCGGCACGGTGGTCGAGGCGTCGACCTTCACTGCCAGATGCGGCGTGTAGCCGCTGTCGGTGCACCACTCA
>DASVTJ010000249.1:0-6326 GCA_036387635.1 Duganella sp. | reverse complement strand
AGTTCGCCGCGATCCTGATGCTGCCCGAGGGCGCGCAAAACGCCATCGCCGTGGTCGACAAGATCCGCGAATCGATGCGCCGCCCGTTCGACCTCAAGGGCCACGAGGTGACCGTCACGGCCAGCATCGGCATCGCCGTGTACCCCGACGACGGCACCGATCCGGACATCCTGATCCAGTACGCCGACACCGCCATGTACCGCGCCAAGGAGGCCGGGCGCGACGCCTTCCGCTTCTTCACCGCCGAGATGAACGCGCAATCGCTGGCGCGGCTGGACCTGGAGAACGCGCTGCGGCGCGCCATCGACAACCACGAATTCGTGCTGCACTTCCAGCCCAAGGTGCACATCGGCAGCGGGCGCATCAGCGGCGCCGAGGTGCTGATCCGCTGGAAGCGGCCCGGCCACGGCATGGTGTCGCCGGCGCTGTTCATCCCGATCCTCGAAGAGACCGGCCTGATCGTGCGGGTCGGCTCGTGGGTCATCCACGAGGCGTGCCGCAAGATCGCCCACTGGCGCAAGACCAACGGCTGGGCCGTGCATTTGTCGGTCAACGTCTCCGGCATCCAGTTCTTCGTCGGCGGCTTGGAGGAGGAGGTGCTCAAGGCGATCAAGGAACACGACATCGCGCCCGAGCTGCTGGAGCTGGAGCTGACCGAAAGCTCGCTGATGTCGAACGCCGAGGAAACCATCACGGTGCTGCAAAACCTCAAGGCGCTCGGCATCAAGATCTCGATCGACGACTTCGGCACCGGTTATTCGTCGCTGGCGTACCTGAAGCGCTTCCCGATCGACAAGCTCAAGATCGATATCGCCTTTGTGCGCGAAGTCACCAGCAACCCGGACGACGCCGCCATCGTGTTGGCGATCATCAACATGGCGCACAGCCTCAAGCTTGAAGTGATCGCCGAGGGCGTCGAGAAGGACGCGCAATTGTCGTATCTGCGCCGCCACGGCTGCGACGAGATGCAGGGTTACTTCTTCAGCCGGCCGTTGCCGGAGGATGAATTCGAGGCGATGCTGGGCGAAGGGCGCCAGTTGCAGGCGCCGCTCGACGAGACGGTGCTCGACCAGCAAACCTTGCTCATCGTCGACGACGACGCTTTTATGTTGGACGTGCTGACCGACTTCCTGTCGCAGGACGGCTACCGCATCCTGACGGCGCAGACGGCGGCCGAGGGCTTCGACGTCCTGGCCAAGCACCGGGTGCAGGTGATCCTGTGCGACCAGTGCATGCCGTTGATGAGCGGCACCGAGTTCATGGAGCGGGTCAAGAACCTCTGCCCGGACACGTTCCGCATCATGCTGTCGGCCTACGCCGACCTGACGCCGATCATGGCCGCGATCAACCACGGCGCCATCGACCGCTTCTACACCAAGCCGTGGAAGGGCGCGGTGCTGCGCGAGAACATCCGGGAAGGCTTCCGCCTGCACGCCCGCGCGCACGGTCCGCTGCGCGTGGCCGACGCGGTCAAGGCCTGAGCCTGAAAATCCTTGCCATCGAAAACCAGCCGGCCCGCTTCATGCGGGCCGGCTTTTTTAACGCCCGCAACGGCCGCAGCCACCGGGCAACCCGCTTGACCGCGCGCAAACGCGCCGACTAATTGTCGTGACCGGCGGGGCGCTTTGGAGTCCACTGAAGGTAACTGGTGTGTCCGCTCCTTGTTAAAAGTAGTCGACCAGTTGATCGGAGGGATGCCCACCCTCCCGGCTTCAACATGCATATTTCAACCCGCGATTTGTTCCAGTGTTTCGCTGAACGTCGCATGCAACACTGCAACGGATCATTATCAGAGTTGACTAATTCGATAAGGAGTCAACATCATGGCAACGAAAAGCAAAGAGGTGTCCCAGGCTGAAAATCCCGGGGCAGACGACAGCGCGGCTGGTCAATCCGGTGCGCCAGCCGGCGGTGGCGCGGCGGCAAGCGGCCCCGAAGATCCGGACGATTCCTCCGCCGGACTCGATGCGCCAAACTACGACGATGAGCTGCAAGCGATCTACCTGGCGGCGGGCGTGTCGGACGATCTGCTGGCGCTGCGCGACGCGGTGGAAACCATGCTGCTGGCCGCGTCGGGCGAGTCGGCGGCGCTGGCGGATGCACCGTCGGCCAATGGCATTGTCGGCGTCGGTATCGGCATCTCCGATCCCCATAGCATCGCCATCGGCGCCGGGATGCCCGGAGAGCCGACCTTGACCGTGTACACCGAGAGCGCGCTTCCCCAGGAAGAGCTTGCGCGCCGCCTGGCGCAGGTGGCCGGCGCCCGCGCTCTGTCGAGTATTCCGATTCGGCAAATACCGGTGGGCGTGATCGAAGCGTATGCGCATTCGCATAGCGACCGGCACCGCCCCGCGCCCGGTGGCGTGTCGGTCGCGCACTTTGACGTCACGGCAGGCACGATCGGCAGCCGTGCGATCGGTTTAACGCTACCTTGGAACAATCGCCATCTGATACTGAGCAACAATCATGTGCTCGCGAATACGAATGCCGGACGAATAAACGACAGCATCGTACAGCCCGGTCCCTATGACGGCGGCCAGCGTCCAGGCGACCAGATCGCGGTGCTGGCGCGCTGGGTTCCGATCAGGTTCGGCGGTGTGGTCAACTACGTCGATGCGGCGTTCGGCTGGGCATGGGCCGACCGTGTTCGTGGCGAGCAGTTCTATCTGTCCGGCGGCGCCCCGGCCTACTATCGCACCGGCACGTTACCGCTGGCGGCGTCGGTTGGCCTGCTCGTCGGTAAAAGCGGCCGCACAACCGGCCTGACCCAGGGGCGCGTGGTGGAAATCGGCGTGTCGATCAATGTCCGCTATTCGAGCGGGAACGTGGCGCTGTTTCGCAACCAGATCGCGATCGAGTCGGTCGACGCCAGTCCCTTCGCGGCCGGCGGCGACTCCGGCTCGCTCATCTGGCATTGGGCAACCGGCGTGCGGCCGGTCGGCCTGCTGTTCGCCGGCGGCGGGGGGCGCACCTATGCGAACCCGATCGGTTCGGTGCTTGCGGCATTGAACATCCGCTTGCTGCCGTAGTCGTCATGGCTGTCCTGCGCCCACGGGGCGGCCAACGGTCTATACTGAGGTAGCGACGTATGTGGAGGAGACGACATGAGCGAAGAATTCCATCCGCCGCCGGACTTTTCCGGTGCCGGCCCGGTTGAATACAACCCGGCTCCCGTGGCGCCGGCGAGCGAGGTTGCGCGGTTGCTGGCGCGCGAAGAGGCGAGGTTGCTGGCGATTCAGGGCGTGACCTCGGTGGGCATCGGCCTTGGACCGCCAGGTCGTGAGGCGCTGGTCGTTGGCGTGGTCGACGCCGGCGTCGCGGCGCGCCTGCCCCCACAGATCGATGGCGTGCCGCTGGTCGTCAAGGTCACCGGGACGGTGGAGGCGCTTGCCAAACGCTGACGAGCCTGCGCCTATCGTCGATTATCCGGCGTTAATCCTCTGCCATCGGCTGTGACGGCGCCCCGGTGTTCTCAGTTGGGGCGCAGAGGTGTTATGCTTGCATGAGAATAAACAGAGATCCTCGCCATGCAACAAAAAGCACCCCGCCGGACCCGTGAACGCATCCTTGAACTGTCCTTGCGCTTGTTCAACGAGTTTGGCGAACCGAACATCACCACCACGGTGATCGCCGAGGAGATGAATATCTCGCCGGGCAATTTGTACTACCACTTCCGCAACAAGGACGATATCGTCAACTCGATCTTCGTCCAGTTCGAGGCCGAGATCGAACGCATCCTCACCGTGCCCAACGGACGCCGCTCGAACATCGACGACGTCTGGATGTATCTGCACCTGATGTTCGAGCTGATCTGGCGCTACCGGTTCTTTTACCGCGACTTGAACGACCTGCTGTCGCGCAACCGCAAGCTCGAGCTGCACTTCAAGCAAATCCTGGCGCACAAGATCAAGGTCGCCAAGCAATTGTGCGAAGACTTGCGCAGCGAAAAATCGCTGGAGGCGTCCGACGCCGCCATCGACGCCATGGCCACCAACATGGTGGTGGTGGCGACGTACTGGCTGTCGTACGAATACGTGCGCAACCCGCGCAAATACAGCGAGCAGCAATCGATGGCCGACGCGCTGGCGCGCGGCTGTTACCAGGTGCTGTCGCAAATCGGGCCGTATCTGCGCAACGAGACCAGTTTGCTGTTCCAGAAACTGTCCGAAGAATACCTGAAGAAGCTGAAGTAGGCTCACGGAGACGCCATGGCCTGGACCCCTTTCCCCTATCCCGATCCCGCCTACCGCCACACGCCCGAGAGCCTGGGGGCGGCGTGGGATGATCTGCACCTCGGCGACCGCGAGCCGTTTCCCGCGCATCCGGGGCTGCTGCAGGCGTGGATCGCCTTCCATGCCGGCGAGTTCGAGCGCGCTGCGCGGCTGGGGCTGGACGTCGGCGTGAACGGTTACTCGGTCGCGCACAAGGCGATCTGCATCTACACGCAGTATCTGGAAACGAGCGAGAAGAAGCGCATCGCCACGTTCGAATGCGTGGCCGAGCGCTGCGAACGCCAGCAGCGCGAGCAGCCCGACAACCCGGCCGGTTACTATTGGCACGGCTACGCGCTCGGTTACTATTCGCAAGGCATCTCGGTGGTCAAGGCGCTGGCGCAGGGCCTCGGCGCCAAGGTGCGCGCCAGCCTGGAGAAAACGGTGGCGCTGGCGCCGGCGCGCGCCGACGCCCACGTGGCCCTGGGCGTATACCACACCGAGATCGTCGACAAGGTCGGCGCCATGATCGGCGGGTTGACCTACGGCGTCAAGAAGGAGGAGGGCTACCGCCACTTCGACACCGCGTTGCGGCTCGATCCCGAGTCGGCGATCGCGCGGGTGCAGTACGCCCACGCGCTGGCGATGCTCGAAGGTAAAAAGAGGATGGCGGACGCCACGGCCTTGCTGCAACGGGCAGCCGGCGTGGCGCCGCGCGATGCGATGGAGCGGCTCGATGTCGAAGCCGCGCAGCACGAACTACGACATAAACTCACAGAGGAAAAACAGCGGTGACGAAAACAATTTGTGTGTATTGCGGCGCCAACGCGGGCGTCTCGCCCCGTTACGCCGAGGCGGCGCGGGCGCTGGGCCGGGCCATGGTGGAACAGAATCTGGCGCTGGTGTACGGCGGCGGCAATGTCGGCCTGATGGGCATCATCGCCGACGAGGTGTTGCGCGTCGGCGGCGAAGTGACCGGCGTAATCCCGACCGCGCTGGTCGAGCGCGAAGTTGGCCACGCCGGCCTGACGCGCCAGTTCATCGTCAAGGACATGCATGAGCGCAAGGCCATGATGGCCAGCCTGTCGGACGCCTTTATCGCCATGCCCGGCGGCATGGGCACGTTGGAGGAACTGTTCGAAATGCTGACCTGGTCGCAGCTGGGTATCCACGCCAAGCCGATCGCGTTGCTCAATGTCGATGGCTTCTACGACGGCTTGATCGACTTCATCGCCCACGCGCGCGAGCAGGGCTTCATTCGGCCGCAGCACTCGGCGTTGATGATGTCCGCGTCCGAGCCGGAAGCGTTGCTCAAACTGTTGAAGGCGTAAGTCTTCGATGCCGCCATGATGGCCAGCGTCCGACGTTCCACGCGGATCATGATCCTTGCCGCCGGCAGCGCCGGCGACGTTTATCCGTTCATCGTCATCGGCCAGGCCTTGCTGCGGCGCGGCTACGACGTCACGCTGGTCGCCTCGGACAACTTCAAGGCACGCATCGAACGCGCCGGCATGGGTTTCGCCTCGGGCCTGAGCCAGGCCGACCTCGACCAGGCGGTGCGGGACCCGGACCTGTGGCATCCGCAAAAAGGCTTGTTCACGATCTGGAAGCACATGGCCAGGCACTTCGCGCCTGGCTACGCGCGGCAGCTGGCGCTGGTCGAACAAGAGCCGACGGTGATCGTCGCCAGCACCCTGGCGATGACTGGACGCCTGTTGCAGGAAACCCGTGGCGTGCCGCTGGCCACGGTGCACCTGGCGCCATCGTGTTTCTTCTCGGCGCACGACACCGCGATGCGCGCCGGGCTGGAGTGGCTGACGCGGATGCCGCCGTGGGCCGTGCGCATCGTGCTAAACCTGATCGAGCGCCTGATCATCGATCCGGTGGTACGCCGCGAGATCAACCGGCTGCGCGCGTCGCTCGGGCTGGCGCCGGTGACGCGCGTGATGAGCCACTGGCTGCATTCGCCGCAGCGCGTGATCTGCGCCTTTCCCGACTGGTTCGCCGCGCCGCAGGTCGACTGGCCGCCCAACACCGTCTGCACCAGCTTCCCGCGCATGCCGGCGCCGCCCGGCGAAACGCTGAGCGCGGAGTTGCTGCGGTTTTTGGATGGCG
>DASVTJ010000248.1:0-2030 GCA_036387635.1 Duganella sp. | reverse complement strand
TATGTCGGCTTGTCGCTGGCGGTGTCGTTCGGCACGCGCCGGCGCACCATCGGCCTGGATTTGTCGGCGCGCAAAGTCGCCAGTTATCGGCGCGGGGTCGATCCCGGCGGCGAAGTGTCGGCGCAGCAGTTCGCCGCCTCGCGCTGGCTCGAAATGGGCTGCGACCCGGTCGCGCTGGCCGACGCCGATTACATCATCGTCGCCGTGCCGACCCCGGTCGACAGCGCGCACAACCCCGACTTCTCGGCGCTGGTCGGCGCCAGCCAATCGGTCGGACGGCACATGAAGCCGGGCGCGGTGGTCGTCTACGAGTCCACCGTGTATCCCGGCGCCACCGAGGAAATCTGCATTCCGATCCTCGAACAATGCTCCGGCCTGACCTGGCGGCGCGACTTCCACGTCGGCTTTTCGCCCGAGCGCATCAATCCCGGCGACAAGGAACACACGCTGGCGTCGATCTGCAAAATCGTCTCCGGAGATGACGACGTCACGCTTGAGCGCGTCGCGAAGTTGTACGAACAAGTCGTCGACGCCGGCGTTCACCGGGCCTCCAGCATCAAGGTGGCCGAGGCCGCCAAGGTCATCGAAAACACGCAGCGCGACCTGAACATCGCGCTGATGAACGAGTTGGCCATCATCTTCGACCGGCTCGACATCGACACGCTGGAAGTGTTGCGCGCCGCCGGCACCAAATGGAATTTCCTGCCGTTTCGCCCCGGACTGGTCGGCGGCCACTGCATCGGCGTCGATCCGTACTACCTGACGCACAAGGCCGAAATGCTGGGCTACCACCCGCACGTGATCCTGGCCGGGCGCCGCATCAACGATGGCATGGCCAAATTCGTTGCCGAAAAAACGGTCAAGGAAATGGTGCGTGCCGGCTTCAAACTGAAGGGGTGCAAGGTCATCGTGCTCGGCCTGACCTTCAAGGAAAATTGCCCGGACTTGCGCAATTCCAAGGTCGCCGACATGATCTACGAGCTCGAATCCTACGGTTTGCAGGTGCACGTGCACGACCCGGTGGCCGATGCCGACGAGGCGATGCACGAATACGGCGTCAAGCTCGAGCGCTGGGACGAGTTGCCGTGCGCCGAGGCGTTGATCTCCGCCGTCGCCCACAGGGAACTGTCGGCGCGGCCGCTGGCACAGGTGCGAGAAAAAATCGTTGGCGGCGGCTGCTTCATCGATCTCAAGTCGCAATTCGACGAGGCGGCCCTGCGCGAGAGCGGCCTGAGCGTCTGGAGGCTGTGAATGGGCGACTATGAAAACGGCACGCCGGCCACGTCGGTCTACCAGAGCGCGCGCGAGCACCTGGAACAGGAACAATACCGCTGGGTCATCACCGGTGTGGCCGGATTCATCGGCTCGAATCTGTTGCAGGCCTTGCTCGAACTGGGCCAGCGCGTGGTCGGCGTCGACAATTTCCTGACCGGCTACCGCGACAATCTGGAGCAGGTGCGCGAGCAGGTCGGACCGAACGCCTGGCGCTGTTTCGAATTGATCGAGGGCGATATTCGCGACCAGGCGGTGTGCCGGCGCGCCTGCGAGCGGGCCGACTTTGTGCTGCATCAAGCCGCGCTGGGCTCGGTGGCGCGCTCGCTCGACGATCCGTTGCTCAGCAACGACATCAATATCGGCGGCTTCCTCAACGTGCTGGACGCGGCACGCCTAGCCGGGGTCCAGCGCGTCGTGTACGCCGCCTCGAGCGCCACCTACGGCGACCATCCGGCGCTGCCCAAACGGGAACAAGACATCGGCAACGCCTTGTCGCCGTACGCGCTGACCAAGCACGTCAATGAACTGTACGCCGCCGTCTACGCCCGCTGCTATGGCGTGCGGACGATCGGCCTGCGCTATTTCAACGTGTTCGGGCCGCGCCAGGACCCGTGCGGCGCCTACGCCGCCGTCATCCCGCTGTGGATCGCCGCCATGATCGAGCAACGGCCGGTCATCATCAACGGCGACGGCGAGAGCAGCCGCGACTTTTGCTTCGTCGCCAACGCGGTGCAGGCCAACCTGCTGGCCGCGCT
>DASVTJ010000247.1:0-7823 GCA_036387635.1 Duganella sp. | reverse complement strand
CGTCCTTGACCGCGAACAGAATCCGGTTGTTGCCGGCGATGCCGCGAAACCAGCAAATCCGCCCCTGGAAAATATGCCGCAGCCGGCGCAGCATGGCGCCATAGTGCGGATCGTAGCTGAACATATTGGCCACCAGCACGCCGCCCGGCCGGAGCGCGCGGCGGCAATCGGCATAAAAGCTGGCGCTGCCCAGCTCCGGCGGCAGGCCGCCGGCGTCGAAGCCGTCGACCAGCAGCACGTCGGCGGCGCCGCGCAGCTGGCGCATGTAGCGGGCGGCGTCGGCCTCGATGACGCGGAAGCGCGCGTTGTCGCGCGGGATGGCGAACTGCTCGCGCAGGGCGATGACGTCGGCGCGCAACTCCAGCACCGTGATGCGGCTGTGCGGCAGGTAGCGGTAGCAGAACTTGGCGAGCGACCCGCCGCCCAGGCCGACCATGACGATATGCTCGGGCCGCCGATGGAACAGCACGAAGCACATCATCGCGCGCGCGTAGCTCAGGATCAGGTCGTCCGGTCGCGACAACCGCATTTCGCTCTGGACCATGCCGGGCTCGAATTCCAGCGAACGGGTGTTGCCGCGCGTCCGCACCAGCGGACGATGAGTGTTCTGTGTCAAGATTTGTTGTCTTGTGGATGGGCGGGAGCGATTTATAGTAGCATGCCGCTCCGCCATGATGCCGAAAAGCACCGGAATGTCTCGCCTGCGGTCTTGTCCGGCATGCTTGCATTTACAGACGGAACAATAATAGGTACATTGACGTTAGCACAGGCCTGCCTCCCGGCGGCCATCTTGGAGAGAAACGATGTTTTTAGACCACCCCACACTGACCGCCACCAATAGCTTGACCGAGCCGGACCGTATCGAGCGCCTGACGCGGGTCTATGGTTACGTCGCCGCGCTGGCCGACCTGGCCGGCAAGCTGACGTTCATCGAGAAGGTCAGCCAATTGCACGACCACAAGGGGACTTTGATCGTGTTCTGGCATGACTCCCCGACCGAGGAGGAAAAGGTTTATTTCACGCAGGCTTGGGCCAGCAAGATGGGCGACGGCAGCACCAACGTCGAGCACGAGGTCTGACCAGCCCCCGGTTATGGATATAAAAACCTTGGTACTGGCGCTGGCGCTGGGCAATCTGAGCCTGTGCGCGGCGCTGTTCTTTTTTGAGCAGCAGGGGGGCGCCAACGTCGCCGGGCGCAGCGCCACCTGGTCCAGGGCCAAGCAGTTCCAGGCGGTGGCCTGGACCTTGCTGTACTTGCGCGGCACCTTGCCCGATTTCCTCACGATCCCGTTCGCCAACGCCTTGCTGTTCGCCGGCTTCGCGCTGGACGCGTCGGCGCTGTGGGAGCAGGCCGGCCGGCGCGTCTGGCGCCGCTACCTGATGCCGGCGCTGGCTGCGGCCATCGTGGTTTTCGTCGGCGCCTGGCTGCTCGACAAGCCGGCCGCCGAGCGCATCGCCATCACCTCGGTCGTCATGGGCTTTTTCTTTGTCGCCGGCGCGGCCGCGCTGGGGCGGCGCTGGTCGTCCGGCACAATGCTGCGCCGCTACCTGGTGGTGCTGATGCTGGCGCTGGCGCTGGCGGTGGTCGCACGCGGCGTGCTGACGTTGGCCCTGCCCGATGGCTGGGGCTGGGTCAGCCCCGGGCTGATCCAGGGCGTCGGCATCGCCGCGCTGTATTTGATGATGCTCGGTAACGCCTTCGGCTACCTGCTGCTGGGGCGCGAGCAGCTCGACAGCGAACTTGCGCGGCTCGAGGTGCTCGATGCGCTGACCGAGGTGCCCAACCGGCGCGGCTTCCACCAGGCGCTGACGCCGTGGATGGCGCTGGCGCGTCGTCCGGGCCTGCCGACCGCATTGATCGTGCTGAACCTGGACCATTTCAAACGCATCAACGACGATTACGGCCACGCGGTCGGCGACATGGTGCTGGTGGCGATGGTCGACGTCTGCAAAAAGCAGCTGCGCGACAGCGATTTGATGGGGCGCCTGGGCGGCGGCGAGTTCGCCATCCAGCTGCCGCGCACGTCGCAGGACGACGCCATGATGGTGGCCGAGCGGATACGCAACGCCATCTCGCTGCTGGCGGTCAAGGCCGAAAAAGCCGTCATCAACACGACCGCCAGCCTGGGCGTGACCACCATCCGCGCCGACGACAGCGTCGTCAGCCTGTTCAAGCGCGCCGACGAGGCGCTGCAGGAGGCCAAGGCGTCGGGCCGCAACCGGGTGGCGGAAGGGCAGTTCCCGGACAGCATGCTGGAGGCGTAACAAGCTGCGGCGGGCTGCCGGCGCCCGCACAAGTTGGGCGCGCAATATCGCCGGAAAGCGCCGGCGTCATCACGCTGTCATAATCGACGCCTATCGTGATAGGATTAACCGTGTAAATCGTTTAGTTTGATTCGGCGTTCGTCACCACCACCACAGCAAGCCTTGGTAGCCGTTTGCACAGAGAGGCTTTTCACTTATGTACGCAGCAGTAGATTTGGGTTCCAACAGTTTCCGCCTCCACGTCGGCAAGCATGACGGCGATGTGATCCGCGTGCTGAAAAGCGTGCGCGAACCGATACGCCTGGCCGCCGGGCTGGATGACAACGGCAACCTGACGCCGGCCGCCATGCAGTCCGCGCTGGCCTGCCTGAAGAATTTCCGCGCCGTGCTGGCCGGCTACAAGCTCGATGGCGTGCGCGTCGTCGCCACCTCGGCCATGCGGGTGGCGCGCAACGCCGCCGCCTTCCTGCCGCAGGCCGAACTGGCCATCGGCCATCCGATCGAGATCATCTCCGGCGAGGAGGAGGGGCGCCTGATCTACATGGGCGTGTCCAACGCGCTCGCGCTGCCCGGCGAGCGCCGGCTGGTGATCGACATCGGCGGCGGCTCGACCGAGTTGATACTGGGGCGCGGGCAGGAGATCGAAAAGGTCGAGTCGTTCAGCGTCGGCACGGTCAAGCAAAGCTTGTCGTTCTTCGTCGGCGGCCGCATCGACGCGCCGTCGTTCGAGGCGGCCATCCTGTCGGCGCGCAGCCATTTCGAGGATGCCGCGCCGCCGTACCGGCCGCAGTTCTGGAAGCAGTGCTACGGCTCGTCGGGCACCGCGCGCACCATCGCCGACATCATCGTCAAGAACGGCATCGGGCGCGAGGTCAACGCCGCCACCCTGGGCCTGCTCAAACAGCGCTTCATCGAATTCGGCCATGTCAGCAAAATCGAGATGGCCGGCCTGCGCCCGGACCGCGCCGGCACCATCATCGGCGGCCTGGCGATCCTGATCGGCCTGGTGCGCGAGCTCGAGATCCCGCTGGTGCAGCCGATCGAAGCCGGCCTGCGCATGGGCGTCATGTGGGATTTGCACCTGCGCTCGACCAAGCGCGATCGCCGCGAGCAGTCGGTGCAGGCGTGCGTGCAGAAGTTCCACGTCGACGAGCGCCGCGCCAACCGCGTGGCCGACGACGCGCTGGCCTTGTACGTGCTGACCAAACCGACCACCGAGGAATACACGCGCCACCTGTACTGGAGCGCGCTGCTGCACGAGGTGGGACTGGTGGTGTCGCAGACCGGCTATCACAAGCATGCCGCCTACATGATCGAAAACGCCGACCTGCCGGGTTTCACCACGCGCGAGCAAAAGATCATGAGCCGCCTGATCATCGCGCACAAGGGTAATCTGCGCAAGGTGGGCGAGGTGCTGGTCGAGCCGGACTTCACCAAGGCGGTGGTGGCGTTCCGTCTGGCCGTGCTGTTCATGCATTCGCGGATCGATATCGATTTCACGCTGCTCAAGCTGCGCGTGAAGAACCGCATCGAGCTGGAGATCCGCCGCGAATGGGTGGCCGAGCATCCGACGCTGTCCTATTGGCTGGAGAAGGAACAGGAACAATGGGACGAAGTCGGGGTTGACTTCAGCATCCGCGCCAGCGGTTAAACAAGACGGGGGACGCCATGACCGACCGCAGCAAACGCCGTTTCCCGTTTCCGCGCGCGCGGGCGTGCGCGGGGGCGTTTGCAAGCGCGGCGTTGGCGATGGTGGTGGCGCGGCCGCTGCCGCTGATGGCCGCCGGCACGCCCGCGCAAGTGGTCACGCTGTGCTTCGAGGATCAGGACGTGCTGCCATGGCGTACCGAGAAGGGTGGCGGTCTTAATTTCGCGCTGCTCAAGATGGTCGAGCGGCGGCTCGGCATCGAGTTCAATTACCTGGGCATTCCATGGAAGCGCTGCCTGGCGCAGTTGAAGGCCAACGCGGTCGACGGCGCCTTTGCCGTCAGCTACAAAGACGACCGGCGCGAACTGGGCGAATATCCGGGCGGCGACACGCCCGACGCCAGCAAGCGTATGCACGTGGACCGCTACGTGGTGCTGCGCAAAAAAGGCGACCGTGTCGAGTGGGACGGTAAAAGCTTCCGCAATCTGGACGGCCCGATCGGCTTCCAGTTGGGGTACTCGGTCGGCGACGTGCTGCGCGCGCAAAACGTCGAAGTGGACGAGGGCAGCCAACGCGCCGTCGAACTGGCGCAAAAGCTGATCGCCGGGCGCGTGGCGGCGGCGGCCCTTGGCGGCAGCGACGCCGCTGGCCTGATGCGCGGCCCGCTCAAGAACGAATTGGAGCAGCTGCCGATTCCAATCATCGAAAAACCCTACTTCCTGATTCTGTCGCACGCGCTCGTCGCCTCGCGTCCCGAGCTGGCCGAGCGGATCTGGCGGGCCATCGAGCAATCGCGCAACAGCGCCGCCTACAAGAAGCTGGAGCAGGCCGAAGGTGGACGCCATTGACACGGTGCGCGCCGCCGACGCCGACGCTGCGGCTGATGCCGCCGCCGATGCCGCCGCCGATGCCGTATTAATGCGCGGTCGCGGTCCGCTGGCGCGGTTGCGCGCCGCCTGGCGCCGCAACATCTTCCTGCGGCTGGGCGCTGGCATCTTCTTCGCGCTGGCCGTGTCCACCGCCATCTACACCACCTACGTGATGCAAACGCTGCGCGCCGAGGCCGAGCGCAATCTACGCGAGCGCGCCGAGCGGCTGACGGCGGTGCTGTCGCACGCGCTGGCGCGGCCGCTGTTCGATATCAACAGCGCCGCCGTCTCCAGCGTGGTCGACGCCTCCGGCGCCACGCCGGAGGTGCTGGTGCTGCGCGTGCTCGCGCCCAACGGCGCCGAACTGGCCAGCTACGTCGCGCCGCTGCGCGAGCCGGTGGCGGCGCTGCACGTGCGCCGCCAGATCAGCTTTAGCGACGCCCGCCGGACCTACCAACTGGGTTCGATCGACCTGGCCTTCTCGCGCCAGAAGATGGACCAGGAACTGCGCCGCCGCATCGTCGACATGGTGGCCGCCAACCTGCTGCTCGCGCTGGGCATCGGCCTGTGGATTTTCCTGGTGGGGCGGCGCGCGGCGCGGCCGTTCGCCGACATCCAGGCCAGCCTGGAAAAGCTGACCCGTGGCGAGACGGACATCAAGTTGTCCGGCATCGGCCGCGCGGACCAGGTCGGGCGCCTGTCCAACGCCGTGCTGCGTTTTCGCGACACGCTGACGCGGCTGCGCGACGCCGAGCGCGAGCTGCGCGACTTGAACGGCGAGCTGGAAGTGCGCATCGGCGAGCGCACCCGCGAGCTGACCCAGTCGGTGCGGATGGCCGGCGAAAGCGAGGCGAAGCTGCAAACCATCGTCGACACGGCGCTCGACGCGGTGGTGCGCATGAATCCGGAAGGCCTGATCGTCGGCTGGAATACCCAGGCCGAGCGGATTTTCGGCTGGAGCCGCGACCAGGCGCTGGGGCGCGATCTGAACCAGACCATCATGCCGCCGCGCTTCCGCTACGACAACCGGCGCGGCATGCGGCGGTACTTGTCGGGCGTCGCCGGTACGCTCGATACGCGCATCGAGGTGTTCGCGCTGCGCCGCGGCGGCGAAGAGTTTCCGATCGAGCTGGCCATCACCAGGGTCAGGACGGACGATCAGGGCGGCTACGAGTTTTGCGCCTTTATCCGCGACATCAGCGTGCGCCGCGCGCGCGAGCAAAAACTGGTGGCCGCCAACGCGCAGGCGGAAGCGGCCAACGTCGCCAAGTCCGAATTCCTGGCCACCATGAGCCACGAGATCCGCACGCCGATGAGCGCCGTGCTGGGTATGGCGTACTTGGCGCTGCGCACCGAGATGACGCCCAGGCAGCACGACTACATCAGCAAGATCCACGGGGCGGCGATGTCGCTGCTGGGGATCATCAACGACATTCTCGACTTTTCCAAGATCGAAGCCGGGCGGCTGGAGCTCGAATCGATTCCGTTTTTACTCGACGACGTGCTGGCGCACGTCTCCAGCGTGACCGCGCAGCGCGCCGCCGACAAACAGCTCGAATATGTGATCGCTGTGGCGCCGGACGTGCCGCGCCATCTGGTGGGCGATCCGCTGCGGCTGGGCCAGGTGCTGATCAACCTGGTCAACAACGCGGTCAAGTTCACGCCGGCCGGTTCGCTGGCGCTGCGCTGCGCGCGCCTGACCGGCATTGGCGCCGGCGCCGACGGCCAGGCGATGCTGCGGTTTGCCGTGCACGATACCGGTATCGGCATGACGCCGCAGCAGACGGGCAAGCTGTTTCGCGCTTTTATCCAGGCCGACGGCTCGACCACCCGGCAGTACGGCGGCACCGGCCTGGGACTGTCGATTTCGCAGCAGCTGGTGCGGCTGATGGGCGGGAACATCGAGGTCGAAAGCGAGGTCGATGGCGGCTCGACTTTCCATTTCGCGCTGGCGTTCGCGGTGTCCGACGCGGCCGCGCTGGCGGTGCGGGCGGCGGTCCATGAAGGCCCGGTGGCCGAGCTGACGCTGGACGCGTCGCCGCGCAGGACCGCGCGCGTGCTGCTGGCCGAGGACAGCGCCGACAACCAGGATGTGACGCGCGAGCTGTTGGCGTTGCAGGGACTCGATGTGGAAGTCGTCGGCAACGGCCAGCTGGCGGTGGAGCGGCTGCTGGCGGCCGGCCCGCACGCGTATGATCTGGTGCTGATGGACCTTGGCATGCCGGTGCTGGACGGCTACGAGGCGACCCGGCTGCTGCGCAAGGATGGACGCTTCGACGAGCTGCCGGTGATCGCCGTGACCTCGCACGCGCTGGCCGATGTGCGTGCGCGCTGCCTGGCCAACGGCATGCAGGATTATGTGACCAAGCCGATCGATCCGCAACGGCTCTATAGCGTGTTGTCGCGGTGGTTGGGGATGTCGATGAAGGTGATTCCGCCGGTGGCCCCGCGCGCCGAGCAAGCGGCCGGCGGCGCGCGGGAGGCGAGGGCGGCGATCGCCGAACTGCGCAGGCTGCTCTCGGAGTTCAGCGGCGAGAGCCTGGATTATTTCGAGGGCGTGCGCGCCAGCCTGGCGACGGTATTGACGCCGCAGACCATGGGGCGGCTCAGGCAGCACATGGAACAGTATGAGTTCGAAGCGGCGGGCAGGCTGCTGGCCGTTGCGGCGGCCCGGGATCACGACTGAAGCGAGAGTAATAAGGAGGTGCGATGAACACCAAAACCCAAGACCGCGCGACGATCTTGATCGTCGACGATACGCCCGATAATCTGACTTTGATTGCCGGCCTGCTGAAAGACCACTACAACACCAAGGTCGCGACCAACGGCGCGACGGCGCTGCAAATTGTCGCGTCGTCCAAGGTGGATCTGATCCTGCTCGATGTCATGATGCCGGATATGGACGGCTTTGAAACCTGCCGCCGATTAAAAGCGGACCCCGCGAACAGCGCCATTCCGGTGCTGTTCCTGACCGCGAAAGGGCAGGCCGAGGACGAGGTGATGGGCCACAAAGCGGGCGGCGTGGACTTCCTGCGCAAGCC
>DASVTJ010000246.1:0-12054 GCA_036387635.1 Duganella sp. | reverse complement strand
GCGGCGCAGCGTATCAATTCGGCGCGGATGATCAGATCGACCTTGCCGGTGCTGGCCAGCGCTTCGCGGGCGCGTTTGTATTCTGCCAGCTCCACGCGCGTATTGCCTGTCATGTAGGCGGCGGTCGAGCGCTCTATCGCGCTTTGGGCGTTCATTTGCCAGTCCGGCACCGGCGGGTTGTTGCCGCAGCCGGCCAGCACGGCCAGCGATAACATCGCGGCGGGAATCAGTCGGGCGGTTTTTCTCATGGCAGTTTGATCTCCGTATCGCGCTTGAATGGCCATTTGCGATTGATTTCGTTGACCAGTTGTTCGACCCGCCGCAAGCTGCTTTCCACTTCGGCGCGCAGCGTGCCCAGACCGGCGGTGGCTTCCTTGGCGTTGGCGCCGACCGCTTGCGCCTCCACCAACACCGCGTCCATTTTCTTCAGGCTGTTGCGGGCGTCGGCTAACAGTCCGTTCAACTGGACGATGGTCGCCTGGGCGTCGGTGACCACGCCTTGCGGGCCGAAGACCTGGCTGTCGGCGTGGCCGACCAAACTATCGGCCTTCGCGGCCAAGGCGTTGACGGTGACGAGCAGCTTGTTGGCGCGTTCGGTCAGCTGTTGCGCGCTCTTGTCGTCGCCGGCGATCAGGCCCATGGCGCCGGACGGTCCGTTCAGCTTACCGGTCACGCCCTGGAGGTTGGCCAGGCTGGCCGCCAGCGCGGAGTTTTCCGCCGTCAGCGTGTTGAGATTTTCCAGCAGGTCGCGGGCGGTCGCCAGCAGACGCGGGATTTCCGCGCCCGGATCGCCCACCAGCAGCGTGCGCGCCGCACCTTCCTCCAGCGGCGGATCGGTCGGAATGCCGGTGAAGGCGCGAAGCTTGGCGCCGCCCACCAGCCCGCGCTCCAGCGTGAAGATGCTGGACTTGCGCAGCCAGTGCGCGTCGTCGCGCGGCACGTCGACAACGATGCGCGCCTTGCCTTCCTTGCTCAATTCGATGCGGCGCACCCGGCCTATCGGGAAGCCGGCGAAGGTGACGTCCATGCCGACCACCACGCCTTCGGAGTCGTCCGCCTCGAGGAACAGCGCCTGCGTGGATTCGAAGGCGCCGCGCGCGTACATCAGGTACACCGCCGCGCCGGCGACCAGCAGCACCATCGCCAGCAGCAGCAGGGCGGCCTTGAATTCGGCGTTGCGCACCGGCGGGGCGCCGGGCGAAGCTCCGGGCGGAGTTGGCGGGGTGGATTCGGTGATCGGATGTTCTGTCATGGTTGTTCTATCTTATAAGTGCTTAGTAGTAGTTGCCCATCAGCGAAGCGACTTCGATCAGGAGGATCATGGCAAACAGCCGCACCATGTCCGACAGCCCCCGCGTGACCTTGACGCGGTAGTTGGCGCCGAAGTAGAACGAGGAGGCCATCGGGATCAGGCCAACGGCAAAGCTGAAGAAGACCACCTTCAGCACCAGTATCAGCGTGACGGCGGGATTGAACACCTGGCCGACAACGCGCGTGTAGCCGGTCAGCGCCCACGGCGTGAACCCGTACAGCGTGAGGTAGGCGAGGATGAGTATCAGCACGCAGCTGACGGCGGCGAGCATCCAGACCGAGAAGATGCCAGCGGCCACGCGCGGGAAGAAGGCCCCTTGCAGTTCCGGGATGGTGGCGACGGCGCCGGGTTTGCGCGCCTGCGAGAATTCAAGGCCGTCGGGCAGCGTGGTGCGCAGCGCGACAAAGGCGGCGGCAGTCAGCGGGATCAACTCCAGCACCAGCACCCGCACCACCATCTCCAGCGCAAAGCGCGACAGGCCGTAGCTTTGCGAGGTCACCACGACGATGCGGATCAATACCAGGCTAACCAGCGCGGACATGACGCCGAACCACGCCAGGTTAGGCACCGTGTCGGCCACCAGGTGACGCGCCAGCACCGCGCGGTTTTCGCGGCCATAGGTGGCCGGGGTGAGAGCGACCGAAAACATCAGCACCGCGAACTGCAGCAGCCGCCACCAGCTTTGCAGCCAGTCGGCGGCGCCGCGTTGAAGGCGTTGCGCTATGGATGGAGTCGATGCTTGAGCGTTCATCTTGGCATATTAGCACCGCGACGACGACGGCAGGTGTTCGACATCGCCGCATTCCCTGTCTGCCGGCCGCCGCCAAGCGTAAAGGCGCCGGCGATGGCGCCGGCGGCGTTGGCGTCAAATACCGTGCTTACGGCGCCATTCGATCATCTCGGCGATGGTCAGGATCGGCATCGCGTGCAGCTCGGCGAAGCGCTCGATGTCGGCGCCGCGCATCATCGTGCCGTCGGGGTTCATCAATTCGCACAGCACGGCGGCGGGGTTCAAGCCCGCCATCGTGGCCAAGTCCACCGAGCCCTCGGTGTGGCCTTTGCGCGCCAGCACGCCGCCGGGCGTGGCGCGCAGCGGGAACACGTGGCCGGGGTGTACCAGGTCGCCCGGCTGCGCCTGGGCGGCGATGGCGGTGCGGATGGTGGTCACGCGGTCGGCTGCCGAGACGCCGGTGGTGACGCCTTCGCGCGCCTCGATCGACACGGTGAACGGAGTGCCGTAACGGCTGCCGTTGTCGGCGGCCATCATCGGCAGTTCCAGCGCGCGCACCTTGTCGGCGCTCAGGCACAGGCACACGATGCCGCTGCATTCGCGGATCAACATGGCCATCGATTGCACGGTGATTTTTTCGGCGGCGACGATCAGATCGGCCTCGTTTTCGCGGTCGAAATCGTCGAGCAGGATCACCGGCACACCGGCGCGCATGGCCTCGAGGGCGGCGGCGATGCGGCCTTCCAGATCGTCGGAGACGAGGGAGTAGGGATGTGCTGCCGGTGTTGCGGATATTGCGGATATTGCGGATACTGCCGCTACTTGGTCAAACATGGGAAACGCTCCTCGCAATAGCGAAAAACGCGACAGGGCAAGCGAATACGCGCGGCCGGCCGCACCGATCGCTCGGGCGGAGGGCCGCGTCACCGCACATCTTCTTTCATCCGGACTATACCGTCGGCTCTGGACTCACACCAGATCTGCTGACCCGCCCCAAACAGCTGGCGCGGCGCTCGCGGGCTTAACCAGCGCTGCATTGCTGGCTTTACCGCCGGTGGGGAATCGCACCCCGCCCCGAAGACGTCGTTGGCGCCTGCCGGTTGGCAGGCGAACCAGGATTCTAGCCCAAATCGGGATTTTCAGTGTAAGGTAGCTTTTTCCGATTTTTTACTGTCTGCCGAATGAAGCTGATCAAATTGAGGGTGTCGTCCGGGGCGTTGCTGCTGTCGTTTTCCTTTCTCGCCCAGGGCGAGCGGTTGTCGCTGAAGCTAAGCGATGTGCTGCCGATCGGACCCCAGGTCAAGGTGGGCAAGCTGGCGAACGGACTGACATATTATGTCCAGAAGAACGCGCGCCCGGAGAAAAAGCTGGAGCTGCGGCTGGTCGTCAAAGCCGGTTCGATCCTGGAGGATGACGACCAGCAAGGGCTGGCCCACTTCACCGAACACATGGCCTTCAACGGCTCGACCAATTTCAAGCGCAACGAGCTGGTATCGTACCTGCAGTCGATCGGCGTGAAGTTCGGCGCCGATTTGAACGCCTACACCAGCTTCGACGAAACCGTCTATATCCTGCCGATACCCACCGATAAGAAGGAAACCGTCGAAAAAGGCTTCCAGGTGCTGGAGGATTGGGCGCATGGCCTGTCGTTCAACGACGCCGACATCGACAGCGAGCGCGGTATCGTGCTCGAAGAGCTGCGCATGGGTAAAGGCGTCGAGGACCGCATGAACAAGGTGGTGCTGCCAAAGGTGCTGAACGGCTCGCGCTACGCGCAGCGCATGCCGATCGGTAAGGAAGAGATCCTCAAGAACTTCAAGTATGACGCCATCAAGCGCTTTTATCGCGACTGGTATCGTCCGGACCTGATGGCGGTGGTCGTCGTCGGCGATATCGAGCCGCAAGCGGCACAAAAGCTGATCGAACAGCATTTCGGAAAACTGAAAAACCCGGCCAATCCGCGCCCGCGCGAGTACGCCAAGATCCCGGAACGCCAGGAGTCCGAGGGTATCGTCTTCACCGACAAGGAAATGAGCAGCAATTCGGTCTACATCCGTTATCCGATCAAGCCCTGGCCGGCCGGCGAAACGCTGGCCGACTATCGCCAGAAGCTGGTCGAGAACATGTATAGCTATATCCTCAGCCAGCGCATGTATGAGTTGACGCAGCAGGCCAATCCGCCGTTCCTGCAGGGCGGCAGCGCCATGAACAAGATCGTGCGCGGCTACCGGTCTTTCGGCGCCGGGGCGGTGCTGGGCAAGGGCGGCGTGACGCCGGCCATCAACGCGCTGGTGGCGGAGGACGAGCGCGCGCGCCAGTACGGCTTTACCGCGTCGGAGGTGGAGCGGGCCAAGAAGGGCATGCTGCGCACCTACGAAAATATGTACAACGAGCGTGACAAGTCCGATTCGTCGGGTTACGCGGCCGAATATATCCGCAACTTCCTGGAGGGGGAAACCATCCCCGGCATCGCCGCCGAGTACCGCTACGCGAAGGCGCTGATTCCCGATATCTCGCTGTCCGAGGTGAATGCGGCCGTGAAGGCGGCGATTCCCGACAGCCAGAGCAAACTGGTGATCTATGCGGGCGTCGACAAGGCTGGCGCGGTGCCGCCGAAGGCCGCCGAACTGGTGGCCATCGTCAACGCGGCCGAAAAAATCAGCGTCAAGGCGCAAGAGGAAAAAGTCTACGCCAGCCAGTTGATGCCGGTGCTGCCGAAGGCGGGCACCATCGTCAAGCAAACCGTCAACGCCAAAATCGGCACCACGGAACTCATATTGAGCAACGGCGTGAAAGTGGTGCTGAAGCCGACCGACTTCAATAACGATCAGGTGATGATGGCCGGGCTGCGCTATGGCGGCCGGTCGCTGTTCGCCGACAAGGACGTTTTCGCCGCCAACTACGCCAGCAGCATCGTCGGCCAGATGGGCGTGTTGAACTACACGCCGAACGATTTGATGAAGGTCCTCGCCGGCAAGCGCGTGAGCTCGCAGGCCAGTGTCGGCTCGCTCAACGAGTCGGTGAGCGGGGGTTCCGGCAGCGACGATATCGAGTCGATGCTGCAGCTGGCCTACCTGCAGATGACGCAGCCGCGCAAGGACCCGGCCATCTACAGCGCCTACGTCGACCGTCAGCGAGAGCTGGCGCAGAACAATATGGCGCGGCCGGAGTCGGTCTTCTACGACACCATCACCGCCACGCTGTATAACAACAATCCGCGCGTGCTGCGCGCGGCCAAGCCGGCCGATTTCGACCAGCTGGCGCTCGACCGCGTGTTGGAGATCTATAAAAGCCGCTTGTCCAGCGCGCGCGATTTCACCTTCTTCATCGTCGGCAGCTTCGATGTGGAGAAGATCAAGCCGTTGATCGCGACCTATCTGGCCAGCCTGCCGACCGGCCAGATTCCGGTGGCGTTCAAGGACGAGGGCGTGCGGCCGATCAGGGGCGTGGTCAAGAAGGAGGTGCGCGCCGGCGCCGATCCAAAGAGTACCGTTTCGCTGACGTTCACCGGGGACGCCAACTATTCGCGCGAGGAGCGCATGCGGATGCAGGCGCTGATCGAGGTGGTGAACATCAAGTTGATCGAGGTGCTGCGCGAGAAGATGGGCGTCATCTACAGCGGCGGCATGAACGGGTCGCTGAACCGCATCCCGTACGGGAACTACTCGATCAGCGCCACTCTGCCGTGCGCGCCGGAGAACGTGGACAAGGTGATCGCGGCGACCTTCGCCGAGATCGAGAAGATCAAGAAGGATGGCGCCGACGAGGCGGACCTGAACAAGGTCAAGTCGTCGTGGTTGAAGAGTTATCAGAAGGGGATGCGCGAGAACGGCTACTGGATCGCGGCCTTGCAAAACACCTTCTTCAATAACAGCAATCCGGAGGATATCCTGAAGTATGAGGAGCGCGTCGCGGCGATCAAGCCGTCCGATCTGAAGGAGGCGGCGCAGCGCTACTTCGACATGGATAATTATCTGCAGGTGGTGCTGTACCCCGAGAAGTAAGCCTGCCGCCTGTTACACTGGAGGCTTGTAACCACCCGATGTAGAGGTAAATCATGGCAAAGAAAAAAGAAGAGCTGGACCCGGAAACGCTGGAGTTGATCCACTGGTGTATCGAGGTTGAGGGTTTCCTGGTCAAAGGCGGCGCGACGGTGGAGCAGGCGCAGGACCATATCGAAGAGCAGGTCGAGTGGTTCACCGACCAGTTCTACGACGGCTTGACGCCCGAGGAAGCCGCGAAGGAAGCGCTGGCCTAACGATTCTGCCCGGTGGGCGATCAGTTCACCGCGTCGTGGCAGACGACGCACAGTTTGTTGCCCTCCGGGTCGCGGAAGTAGGCGCCATAGTAGTTGTCGTGGTAGTCGGGACGCAGCCCCGGCGGGCCTTCGCAGCGGCCGCCATGCGCCAGCGCCGCCGCGTGGGCGCGGTCGACCGCCACGCGCGATGGCGCCATCAAGGCGAACATCTGGCCGTTGCCGCACGCCGCCGGCTGGCCGTCGTACGGTTTGCCGACGACGAACAGCGGCCGTTCGCCTTCGGCTGGCATCCATGCCGCCCACGGCTTGACCGGATCGCTGAAGCGCAGCCTGGCGCCGAGCGCCGTCATCAGCGCGCCGTAAAACGCGAAAGCCGGCTCGAAATCGTTGGTTCCCACGTAGACGTGCGACAGCATTTGTTCCCCAAAAATGAGTGATCAATTCCACAATTCTACACACAAAGACGTCCAGCTTTCAGCGGCGCGCCGAAAGTTCGCGGAGGCGTCTATGCTTGTTCCAATAGCCTAGCCGAGGGTGCGCGATGATGACGGGACTTTTCCTACGGATTGTGTCGATGGCGGCCGCGCTGGCGCTTGCCTGTTGGCCGATGTCGGCCCGCGCGGCGCCGCTGCGGGCCGATCATCCTTTCGTCGGCATCTGGAAAATCACGCTGCCGGACGGTTCGTGCAGCGAGACCTATCGCGTGCGCGGCGACGGCACCACGCTAGTGTTCAGCAACGAGGAGGTGGCCGAGTCCACCTTTGCCATTTCGGACCAGCCGGACAAGCAGGGCTTCTATAAGGAGGTCGACACGCTCGTCAAGGACAACGGCAAGCCCGATTGCACCGGCCAGATCACCAAGCCGGGGCGTACGGTCACCAACTACCTGTTGTTCCATCCCGGCGGGGATATGTTCCTGATGTGCGTGGAGCGCAGCACGGAGCGCTGTATCGGACCGTTCGTGCGGGTCACCGGCAACGCAATCTAACCCGGCCGCGTCGAGGTGCCGGCACATCGACACATCAGCGCATCAGCGCATCACCAGCGCCTTGACCGCTTCCAGCGCGGCGCCGCCGGTGCTGGTGGCGCGCACCTGATTGCGGCCGCCTTCCTTGGCGACGTACATGGCGCGGTCGGCGGCGACGAACAGCGATTCGGTGTTGTCCAGTTGATGCGGATGAATCGTGGCCACGCCGATGCTCACCGTCAGCCATTCCGACGTCGTCGAGCGTGGATGCGGGATGCGCAGCGATTCGATGTGGGCGCGGATCGATTCGGCCATCAGGGCGGCCGTCTCGGCCCCGGTCTCGGCGAACAGCAGCACGAACTCCTCGCCGCCGTAACGCGCCGCCAGATCGGTCGGGCGCAGCGCATGGGAGGCAATGGCTGCGGCCACCCGTTGCAGGCAGGCGTCGCCGGCCGGATGGCCGAGCGTGTCGTTGTACAGTTTGAAGTGGTCGACGTCGAGCACCACCAGCGACAGCGGCTGGCCGCTGCGCATGGAGCGCTGCCATTCCTTTTCCAGGAAGCTGTCGAAGTGGCGCCGGTTGGCGATTTGCGTGAGCGGATCGACCATCGCGGCGCGTTGCAGCGCGTCCTCGGACTGCTTGTGGTGCGTGATGTCGTGCAGCAGGCCGATAAACAGCGGCTGGCGCAGGTACATCGGCGTCAACGTCAGATCCATGCACACCGAACTGCCGTTGCGGTGGCGGATGATGACCTCGCGCGTGCCGTGGCTGTGCGCCATCTGCGGCGCGGCGGCGTAGCGGTCGAAGTAATCCAGGTACTCTTGCGCCACCATGGGATTGAGCAGCTCCGAAATCGGGCGGCCGGCCAGTTCGTTCTCCTGATAGCCAAGGTATTTGTCGCAGGCCGGATTGGTGAACTGGATACGGCCGTCCGCTTCGATGATCAGCAGGCCCTCGGCCATGTTGTTGACGATGGTGCGCAGGCGCTCGGCCTGTTCCTCCTGCGTCTCGGCGTTGCTGCGGATTTGCAGCTGCGTGCGCACGCGGGCGCACACTTCGGCCATGCGCAACGGCTTGCTGATGTAATCGACGGCGCCGAGATCGAAGCCGGCCACCACATCGTCGGTGTCGGTCTTGGCGCTCATGAAGATGACCGGGATGCGCTGCGTGGCCGGCTGGCTTTTGAGCTGGCGGCAGGTCTCGAAACCGTCCATCCCGGGCATCACCACGTCCAGCAGTATCAGGTCGGGATGCAAGCGGCGCGCGATCTTGAGCGCGCGCTCGCCGGAGGTGGCGACAAAAGTCTGATAGCCCTGTTCGACCATCAGCTTGCGCAGCACGGCCAGGTTTTCCGGGGCGTCGTCAACGATCAGGATGGCGGCATCGCGCCGCGCGGCCAAGCCGGGTCCCACGGCAGTCATTGCGTGTCGCCTTCAACCTTGCCGGTGCCGGCGGCGCGGGCGCGCGATGACACGGCCGCACGGCGCGTGGCGCGCAGGGGACGAGCTAAGGGAATTTGTGCACGGATGAACAAAGGCTTGCCTTACTTTAAAGTGACTATCCTTTCAAATCATACCGCGTTGATCGCTTGATATGTAAAAATTCCGCAGACGATTTTGGAGGGATGCTTCAGCATTGAAAGTGGAAGGGCAATCGGCGGCAAGCAGCGTTGTATTTTCGCGCGCGCGGTGTGCGGGGAGGAGGAGGAGGGGATGTTGGGGGAGGGCTGCACCGGATGGCGATGGTGGGCGGCGAGCGCCGCCCACGAGCCTAAATACGCGTTTAGATCTTGGCGGCGATCAGTTTGCCCAGGATCTCGATACCGATGCGGATGCGTTCCGGCGGCACGGTCACGAACGACAGGCGCAAGGTATTGGTTTCCGGTTCGTTGGCGTAGAACGGCGAACCCGGTACGAAGGCGACCTTCTGCGCGATCGCTTCGTCCAGCAGCTGCATGGCGTTGATGTGCTTAGGCAGCGTGACCCAGATGAACATGCCGCCTTCGGGCTTGGTCCATTCGACGCTGGACGGGAAGAACTCGGTCATTGCGGTCAGCATCGCCTGGCACTGGTTGCCGTACAGCGTGCGGATTTTAGGAATGTGCTGGTCCAAAAAGCCGTCCTTGATCACTTCGTGCACGACCATCTGCGTCAGCTGCGAGGTGTGCAGGTCGGCGGCCTGCTTGGCCAGTTCCAGACGGCGCACCAGCGGCAGCGGCGCCACCACGTAGCCCAGGCGGATACCGGGCGTGAGCACCTTCGAGAAGGAGCCCATGTAAATCACGCCGTCCGGGTTCATCGCCACCATCTTCGGCAGCGGGTCGCCGTTGTAGCTCAAGGCGCCGTACGGATCGTCCTCGATCAGCGGCAGGCCCAGACGAGCGCACTTTTCGACCAGCTCCACGCGGCGCTCGGCGGACAAGGTGCGGCCGGTCGGGTTCTGGAAGTTCGGCAGCGCATACAGCAGGCGCGCGCCGGCGGCGACGGCGTCCAGCGACGACGGCACCAGGCCATGTTCGTCGGTGTCGACCGATTTGAATTCCGGGCGGTACATCGAGAACGCCTGCAAGGCGCCCAGGTACGAGGGCGTCTCGACCAGCACGCGGCTGCCTTCGTCGATCAGCACTTTGCCCAGCAGGTCCAGCGCCTGCTGCGAGCCGGACGTCATCAGCACTTGCTCCGGGATGATTTTGGCGCCGTTGGTCGACAGCGAATCGGCGATCCACTGGCGCAGCGGCAGGTAGCCGTCGGTGGGGCCGTATTGCAGCGCGACTTTGCCGTTGTTTTCCAGGACCTTGTCGAAGGCCACTTTCATTTCGTCGACCGGGAAGGTCAGCGGTGACGGCAGGCCGCCGGCGAAGGAGATGATCTCTGGCTGCTGCGTGATTTTCAGGATCTCGCGGATGAAGGACGATTGCAGCTGGTCGGCGCGTTCGGAGAAGCGCCACTGGATCGGATTCGGGTTTTCGATTTTCATACAGGTCTCACTAGATGTGTGCGCGGCCAAGGCCGGCCGGACAATTCAACAGGCTCGCTTTTGGCGTGCTCTCTATAAAGGAACGGCGCCGGATAAGACGCCACTCGGACGCCACCCGGACGCCGCCCGCTTACGCGACTTCCGCGATCAGTTCGATTTCGACGCAGGCGCCAAGCGGGATTTGTGCGACACCAAAGGCCGAGCGGGCGTGCTTGCCGGCGTCGCCGAAAACTTCGCCCAGCAGCTCGGAGGCGCCGTTGGTGACCAGGTGCTGTTCGGTGAAATCGGCGGTGGAGTTTACAAGGCTCATCAGCTTGACGATGCGCTTGACGCGCGTCAGGTCGCCGCCGACGGCCGCCTGCAAGGTGCCGAGCAAGTCGATGGCGATGGCGCGCGCGGCCTGTTTGCCTTCGGCGGTGTCGATATCCTTACCCAGCTGGCCCACCCACACGCTGCCGTCGGCGCGCTTGGCGATGTGACCCGACAAGAACACCGTGTTGCCGGTTTGGGCGTACATGACGTAGGCGGCCGCCGGTGTGGCGGGTGCCGCCAGGGTGATGTCGAGCGCTTTCAGTTTTTCGTAAACAGACATGTAGTTATCCAAATAGTAAGTGGCAGTGTAGGGCGATAGACCGGTATTGTACTCTTGAGACAGGCGTGGCCTGCACTTGGCACGAAATCAAAATACTCCACGGTTTTAGCGCCGTTTCACCTGCATTTTGCGGCCGACGCCCACCGTGGCGATGACGGCGATTGCAAATATCACGGTCGGCCATTCGAGCGCCTCGCCAAGAATGGCGGCCGCGCCGAGCAGCGACAGGAACGGCTGGACCAGCTGCACCTGGCCGACGCGCGCCACGCCGCCCAGCGCCATGCCGCGATACCAGAAGAAAAAGCCGATGAACATCGAGAACACCGAGACGTAGGCGAACCCGGTCCAGGCGGCGGCACCGGCGGCGGCGATCTGCGCGGCGTCGCGCCAGCATAGCCAGCCCACCACCGGAATCAGCACCGGCGCGGCCAGCACCAGCGCCCAGCAGATGGTTTGCTGGCCGCCCAGCGTTTGCGACAGGCGCCCGCCGGCGGCGTAGCCCATCGCCGCCAGCAGCACGGCGGCGAAGATCGCCAGATCGGCCGGATGCAGGCCGCCGCCGCTTTGGCGCAGCGCGAAGCCGGCCACCAGCGCCGAGCCGCACAGCGCCATGATCCAGAAACCGGCGGACGGTTTTTCGCCGCCCAGCAGGGCCGCGAAGACGGCGGTGGCCAGCGGCAGGATGCCGATCAACACCGCGCCGTGGGCGGCCGGCAGCGAGCGCATGGCGATGGAGGTCAGCCACGGAAAGCCGATCACGCAGCCGATGGCCACCATCGCCAGCGGTGTCAGCGCGGCGCGCGGCGGCAGCGGCACGCGTTTCCATACAAGCCAGGCGCCGGCCAGCGCGGCGGCCACCAGCGCGCGGGCCAGGGCGACGAACATCGGCGACAGGCCGTGGGCCTGGCCGGGCGCGTCGCCTGCGGCGCCGACGGCCAGCCGCGTGAAGGGAAGCGTCAGGCTGAAGATCGCGACGCCGACCAGGCCAAGCAACATGCCGGCCGTTTCGTCGCTCATGCCGCTGCGGGTGGAGATGGTGCCAGGGGCGGGGGTGGCTGGCCGGGCGCTGTGGCTCATGCGTGTGCTCCAGTGGATTTGCGAAGGCGATGCGTGTATCCTACGGTACAAAACCAGTACAGTGCCAATACACTTTGCACTTAATTTCTTATACTGTGACGGCAGGATGACCAATACACGCAAGCGCACATCGTTGTTAGG
>DASVTJ010000245.1:0-9537 GCA_036387635.1 Duganella sp. | reverse complement strand
TCGAGCGTCTCGCTATCCTCGACGAACTCGGCGATGGTTTGAATGCCGATCACGCGCCCGACCTTGTGGATCGCCTCGACCATCGCCCGGTGCACCGGGTTGCTGGCGATGCCGCGGATGAACGAGCCGTCGATCTTGAGGTAATCGACCGGCAGCGACTTCAAGTATCCGAACGACGACAGGCCGCTGCCGAAATCGTCGAGCGAAAAGCGGCAGCCCAGCAGTTTGAGCCGGTGCATCAAGTCCTGCGCCTTCGGCAAATTGCGGATCGCCGCCGTCTCGGTGATCTCGAAGCAGATCCGGGTCGGGTCGATGTGGTGGTGCGCGAACTGGTCGGTGATGAACTGGTGCAGCGTGTCGTCGTTCATCGACGGCCCCGACAGATTGACCGAGAACATCGCCGGCGCCGCGCCGGTGCCGGCGCGGCCAACGGCGCCATTGTGGGCGGCCGGGCCGGCGCCGTCGGAAGGCGGCATGTCGCGCCGGTGGCCGGCGAGGTGCCGGCACACCGCGCGGATCACCCAGCGGTCCAGCATCGGCATCATATGGTAGCGTTCGGCCGCCGGAATGAAGCGGTCCGGCCGGATCAGCTCGCCGCCGTCGCCGTCCTTCAGGCGCAGCAGGATTTCCTCGTGGCCGAGCCGGTCGCCTTGCAGCCCGGCGATCGGCATCGCATACAAGGCGAAGCGGTCATGCTGGATGGCGTCGTTCAGGCGCGGCACCCACATCATCTCGCTGTGGCGCCGCGCCAGCGCCGCGTCGCTCTCGGAATGCACATGGACGCGGTTGCGGCCTTCGTCCTTGGCCAAGTAGCAGGCCTCGTCGGCGGCCAGCAGCAGGTCGCTGACGGACTTGCTGTCGGCGCTGATCTCGACCATGCCGATGCTGGCGCCGATCTGGAAGCTTTGCTCGTCCCAGACGAAGCGGAACTCCTTGACCAGCTGGCGGATCTCCTCGGCGATCAGGCGCGCCTGGTCGAGCTGGCAATAGGTCAGCAGCACGCCAAGCTCGTCGCCGCCGATGCGCGCCAGCACGTCGCTCTCGCGCATTTTTTGCTGCAGCAGGTTCGCCAGGATTTGCAGCAGCGCGTCGCCGGCGGCGTGGCCGGCGCTGTCGTTGACCAGCTTGAAGCGGTCGAGGTCGATGTACAGCAGCGCGTGCGTGTGGTCGTCCTGCTTCGACGCGTGCAATGCGTGGGCGATGTGGCGCTCGAACTCGCGCCGGTTGGCCAGCCCGGTGAGCACGTCGTGGCTGGCGTGCCACGACAGCTGGCTCGACAAGGCGCGCTGGTGGGTCACGTCGCGAAACACCACCACCGCCCCCAGCACGTCGCCGTTGCCGAGCCGGATCGGCGCGGCCGTATCCTCGACGGCGATGCGGCGGCCGTCGCGGGTGACCAGCATCGCGTGCGCCGACAGCGCCACCGACTCGCGCTTGAGCAGGCATTTGTAGGCGCCATGCTCGAGCGGCAGGCCGGTGGCCTCGTCGACCAGCGGCAGCACCTCGGCGACGTCGCGCCCGGCCGCGCGCTGGCGCGACCAGCCGGTCAGTTGCTCGGCGGCCCGGTTCAGGTAGCGCGTGGCGCCGTGGGCGTCGGTGGTGATGACGCCGTCGCCGATGCAATCGAGCGTGACCGCGGCCATGCGCTCGCGCTCGTCGGCGACGCGCTCGCGTTCGACCAGTTCGGTCACGTCCCACACCAGGCCGAGCGTGCGGTCCGGTTGACCCCGGTCGTTGTGCAGCACCTTGGCGTTGGCACGGATCTCGCGCACGGCGCCGGCCACGACCATGCGGTAGCCGGTCAGGTAGCCGGTGCCGTTGTCGATGGCCTGCTGCATCGTGCCCAGCAGAGCGGCGCGGTCGTCCTCGTGCACCTGCGCCAGAAAATGCGGGAACGGTTGTATCGTCTCGTGCGGCGCCAGGCCGATCATGGCCGCCCCGCGCGCCGACCAGCGGATGGTGCCCTGCATGGCCTGTCCGTTGACGACGGTGGCGTCCCAGATCGCCATGCCGGCCGCCTCGATCGCCATGTGGGAACGCATTTCGTGCTCGTCCATCTAGACCTCGCTTATGTATATTTCGTTTCTGTGAGCACTCATCTTGGTCCGCCTTACGGTGCTTCGATTGATCCAGCGCAAATGCCGGGCGCGCTGTGGTGCCGATTAGGCTGATTGACCACGATCAACCCCGATCGCCCCCCGATCGGCGCCGGGCCTTGGCTGGGCCGCCGTACAACGCGGTACAAAGCCTTAGGACGGCCGTCACCGAGGGCGGTTATACTGCCGGGATTGGGGCGGGCACTGCCTGCCGGACTATGCGGTATTCGGGGGAACGATGGGGCAGCAGGTGACGGAGGGGCGCGGCGCCGCCGCGGCGGTGGCGGACGATTTGAGCTGGCTGTCCGGCGGCGGCGAGATGGGGCAGCTGATCCGCTCGATGGATTGGTCGGCCACGCCGCTGGGGCCGTTGTCCGGCTGGCCGCAAAGCCTGCGCACCTCGGTCAGCCTGTGCCTGTCGTCGACCTTCCCGATCCTGGTGGCCTGGGGGCCGGACGACATCCAGATCTACAACGACGCCTACCGCCCGATCTGCGGCGCCAAGCACCCGGAGGCGATGGGCGCGCCGTTCAAGCTCTGCTGGGCCACGGCGTTGCCGGTGGTGGGCGACGCGTTCGACCGCGCCCACGCCGGCGAGGGCGTCTACATCCGCGACCAGCGCATGTTCCTGGACCGCTACGGCTATCTGGAAGAGGCGTTCATGACGTTCTCGTTCTCGCCGATCCGGGTCGAGTCGGGCAATGTCGGCGGCATCTTCCATCCGATCACCGAATCGACCGCCCAGGTGCTCAACGCCCGGCGCACGCAAAACCTGCGCGACCTGACCGGGCGCATCGCCCGCTCGCGCACGGTCGCCGAAATGGCCGGCCTGATGGCGTTCGACAGCGACACGCTGGCGCTGGACTTGCCGTTCATGCTTCTGTATGAGTTGAGCGACGACGGCGCCACTTTGCACCTGCGCGGGCGCACCGGGCCCGATGCCGGCGGCGCGCTGGCGCCGGCCACGATGGCCGCCGACGCCGACGCCGACGCCGAGGGAGCCTCGGGTTGGAATCCGGGCGCCGCGCTGGCGTCGGGCGAGAGCCACCATGTCGACGGGCTGGAGCGCCTGTTCGGCCCCTTCGACTGCGCGCCGTATCCTGAAGCGCCGGCCGGCGCCATGGTGCTGCCGCTGGTGGTGGCCGGGCGCGAGCGGCCGTACGGCTTGCTGGTGGCCGGCATCAGCGCCCGGCGCGCGCTCGATGACGACTACCGCAACTTCTACGAACTGCTGCGCGCGGCCTTCAACACCGCCGTCGGCAACGTGCTGGCGTACGAGCAGGAGCGGCGCCGCGCCGCCGCGCTCGCCGAGATCGACAAGGCCAAGACGGCGTTCTTCTCCAACGTCTCGCATGAATTCCGCACGCCGCTGACCCTGATCCTGGGGCCGCTCGAAGACGCGCTGGGCGACGCCGCCGAACCGCTGCCGCCGCGCCAGCGCGAGCGCATCGACGTCACCAACCGCAACGCGCTGCGCCTGCTCAAGCTGGTCAACTCGCTGCTGGACTTTTCGCGCATCGAGGCCGGCCGGGTGCAGGCGCGCTACGCCCCGACCGATCTGGCCCGGCTGACGGCCAACTTGGCCAGCGTGTTCAGCGCGGCGATGGACAAGGCCGGCCTGGCCTACCATGTCGAGACGCCGGCGTTGAGCGAATTGGTCTACGTCGATCACGACATGTGGGAAAAGATCGTCTTCAACCTGTTATCGAACGCTTTCAAGTTCACGCTCGGCGGCGCCGTCACGGTGACGTTGGCGCAAAGCGGCCAGCGCGCGCGGCTGACGGTGCGCGACACCGGCAGCGGGATTCCGGCCGACGAATTGCCCAAGGTGTTCGAGCGCTTCCACCGCGTCGAGGGCGTGCAGGGCCGCAGTTATGAAGGCACCGGCATCGGCCTGGCGCTGATCCAGGAGCTGGTGCGCCTGCACGGCGGCGCCATCACGGCCGAGAGCGAGGTCGGCGTCGGCACCGCCTTCCACGTCGAGATTCCGTTCGGCGCCGGGCATCTGCCGCCGCAGTGCGTGGCGCAGCTGTGCGACCCCAGCGGCGGCGCGCGCATGGGCGCCGCGTTCGTCGAGGAGGCGCTGCGCTGGCTGCCGGACGATGCGCCGGCAGAGCAAGTCGTCGCGCACGCCGTCGCCGAACCTATCGCCCAACCCATGGCCCAACCGGCGGCACAACCCGTGGCCCAACCGCCGGCCCAACCGGCGGCCCAGCCGGCGACCCGGCCGGGCATGCCGCCGGGCCGGCAGGCCGACCCCGCGCCGGCGCGCCCGCGCATCCTGGTGGCCGACGACAACCAGGACATGCGCGGCTATGTGCGCATGCTGCTGGAACGTGAATACATCGTCGAGACCTGCGCCGACGGCGAGGCCGCGCTGGCGGCAATGCTGCGCGAGCCGCCCGATCTGCTGCTGAGCGACGTGATGATGCCGCGCCTCGACGGCTTCGGCCTGATGCGGCGCGTCCGCGCGCACGACGCGATCAGCCATGTACCGATCATCCTGCTGTCGGCGCGCGCCGGCGAGGAGGCCAAGATCGAGGGGCTGCAGGCCGGCGCCGACGATTACCTGGTCAAGCCGTTCTCGGCCAACGAACTGCTGGCGCGCGTGCGCAGCCACATCGACCTGGCGCGCGAGCGGCGCCAGGCCACCATCGCGCTGCGCCAGCGCGAAGAGTATTTCCGTTCGCTGGTGAACGCCTCGCCGGCGATGTTCTGGACCTCCGACGCCGGTGGCATGTGCAACTTCCTCAGCCAGCGCTGGTCGGACTACACCGGCCGCGCGTCGGAAGAGGACCTGGGCCTCGGCTGGATGCAAATGGTCCACCCGGACGACCGCCGGCGCATCGGCGTCGCCTATGCTGCGGCGTGCGGCGACGGCCAGCCGTTTTCGTTCGACTACCGGCTCAGGGACCGGTACGGCGCCTACCGCTGGATGATCGACGCCGGCGCGCCGCGCTGCGACCAGGACGGTACGCTGGTCGGCTACATCGGCACGGTGATCGACGTCCATGAGCGGCGCCTGTTGCAGGACCGCTTCGCCAACGTCACGCGCGCCGGCGGCATCGGCGTCTGGTACGCCGACGCGCCGCTGACGCAAATGGAGCCGAACGCCCAGCTGCGCGCCCAGTTCGGGCTGGCGGCCGAAGGTCCGGTGGCGATCAGCCAGTTCTATCAGCGCGTGCACCACGAGGACCGGGCCCGCGTCGAAGGCGACTTCCGCAGCGCGATGGTCGAGGGCCTGGCCTACGACGCCGAGTTCCGCGTGGCCATGCCCGGCGCGGCGCCGGCCGGCCCGGGGGCGGCCCGCTGGATCCGCATGATCGCCTGGTCGCAGCGCGACGAGCACGGCGCCGTGGCCCATTTCGACGGCGTCACGCTGGACGTCACCGGCCAGAAAAGCGGCGAGCACGAGCTGCGCGCGATGGCGGCCGAGCTGTCGCAGGCCAACCAGGCGCAGCGCGAATTCCTGGTGACGCTGGCGCACGAGCTGCGCAATCCGCTGGCGCCGATCCGCAGCGGACTGGAAATGATGCGCGCGCACGACATGGCGCGCGACGAGTTCGACCGCGTGGGCGCGATGATGGAGCGTCAGGTCGGCCATCTGGTGCATCTGGTGGACGATTTGCTGGACCTGGCGCGCATCGCGCGCGGCAAGGAGGTGCTGGCGCTCGGGCTGGCCGACCTGGGCAAGGTGGTCCGCAGCGCCGTCGAACTGAGCATGCCGCTGATCGACGGCCGCGGGCACCGGCTGCTGGTGTCGGCGCCGTCGAACGCGCCGCCGGTGTGGCTCGACGCCCACCGTGTCGCGCAAGTGATCGGCAACCTGCTCAACAACGCCGCCAAGTACACGCCGGAGGGCGGCACCATCGACCTGATGGCGACGGTGGAGGCTGGCGAAATGACGGTGACGGTGCGCGACAACGGGGTCGGCATCCCGGCCGAGGCGTTGCCCACCGTGTTCGACATGTTCACCCAGGTGGCCGGCAGCGAGGGCCAGGCGCAGGGCGGGCTGGGCATCGGCCTGAACCTGGTGCGCCGGCTGGTCGAGCTGCACGGCGGCGAGGTCGGCGCCCATAGCGCCGGGCCGGGGCAGGGCAGCGCCTTCACGTTGCGCATGCCGGTGACGCCGTCGCCTGCGGCCGAGGCGGCCGCGTTGGCCGCGCCGGCCGCCTCGGCCGCCTCGGCCGCCCCGGCGGTCGCGCGGCGCATCGACGAGGTGGCCGCCAGCAGCCTGCGGGTACTGGTGGTCGACGACAACGTCGATGCCGCCGAAACCTTGACCGCCTTGCTCGAGTTCAAGGGCCACACGGTGGCCACCGCGCACGACGGCGGGCAAGCTGTCGCGGCCGCGCAAGCGCTGTTGCCGCAGGTGGTGTTCCTCGATATCGGCCTGCCGGGCATGGACGGCTACCAGGTGGCGCGCGCGCTGCGGGCGATGCCGGCGCTGGACGGGGTGACGCTGATCGCGCTGACCGGCTGGGGCACGGACGCCGACCGCCTGAAAACCGACGCCGCCGGGTTCGATCATCACCTGACCAAGCCGGTCAGCTTCGACGAGATCCTGCGCATGCTGGCGGAGTTGGAGCGCGCCAAAAGCCGATGAGGGTGTGCTGTCACACGTTCCGGTCAATATTTAAGCCCGCCGCCAATTGTAAAAAGCTGTTACTTCCCTGTAAAATGTTGGTAATAAAGCACTTTTCCCCAAGGAGCGTTCATGTCCCAGCCCAAGTCTTACGATCCCAACGCAATGCTCGACACCATTTTGGTGAAAATGCAATTGCGCAACGACGCTGCCCTGTCGCGTCTGCTGGAGATTCAAGCGCCCGTGATCAGCAAAATCCGCCATCACCGCATGCCGGTCAGCGGCGCGTTGCTGGTGCGCATACACGAAGCCACCGGTCTGAGCGTGCGCACGCTGCAAGACTTGATGGGCGACCGCCGCCGCAAGTTCCGTCTGTCATCCGCACAAGGCCGGATCGACGCGGCCCACGGCGGTGCGCAATGACGTTGGCAACCCCGTTTCCGGGCGGCGAACTGGTGGCGTTGGCGGCGCTGTTGCGCCAGCAATCCTACCGTTTCATCACCGTCACGCCGGCCACCCATGGCCGCGTGCTCAAGCGTCCGGCCACGCAGGCCGCCGTCACCTTGCGTGACGTCTTCGGTTGGAGCAAAACCTTCCGCGCCGGTGAAATCGACGCGACGGTCCTGGCGCAAATGGAAAAAGCCGGCGTGCTGCGCGACGACCAAGGCGCCTTGCGCAGCGACGTGCGCGTGTCGAGTATCGACGAGCAGCTGTATTTCCATTCCGCCTACCCGACCGAGGACGCCGACGCGGTTTTCCTCGGCCCGGACACCTACCGCTTCCTGCGCGCCGCCGGCCACGCCATCGACCACCTTGGCGGCGACGTCAAGCGCGCGGTCGATATCGGCTGCGGCGCCGGGCCCGGCGCCATCATGCTGGCGCGGCGCTTTCCGCAGGCCGAGGTGTTCGCCGTCGATATCAACAGCAAGGCGCTGGCGCTGACCCAAGTTAACAGCGTGCTGGCCGGCACCGCCAATGTGCAGTGCCGCCACAGCGACATGCTCAACGACCTCGACGGCCAGTTCGACCTGATCATCGCCAATCCGCCCTACCTGCTCGATGCCGGCGAGCGCGCCTACCGCCACGGCGGGGGCGAGCTTGGCGCCGGCTTGTCGCTGAAGATCGTCGAAGCGGCGATCGCGCGGCTGGCGCCCGGCGGCACGCTGCTGCTCTACACCGGCGTGGCGATCGACAATGGCGACGATCCGTTCCTGAAACAGGCCGGCATCCTGCTGGAGGCGGCGCGCCTGTCGTGGAAGTATGAGGAGATCGATCCGGACGTGTTCGGCGAGGAACTCGACACGCCCGCGTATGCCGGCGTCGACCGCATCGCCGCCGTGCTGCTGCTGGCCAGGAAAGGCGGTGCTTGATGAGGGTAATACGGCAGCGCTTGCTGCGAGGCGCGAACATGTACAGCCGCTTCCCATGCCTGGCGGCGACCATCTCGCTGGACGAGGCCGTTGTGCCGCTGGAGACGGCGGCCAACACGGTGGCGCAGCAATTGTCGTCGCCGTTGTCGGCGTCGCTTGCCGCCAGCGCCGACGTCGGGCGCCTGGTGGCGCAGGTGGCGTTGCAGTTGCAGCGCTCGTGCGGCCACGTGCTCGATTTCGTGCACGCCGAAACCGTGCCGCGCCAGCCAACGCAACGCCGCGTGGTAGTGCAATACACGCTGGAACACGTGGCGCAGCGGGCGCTGGCGACGGCGCTCGAGATGGTGGGCGCGGCCGTGCGCGGCGAGGACTACGACGCCGCCCCGGCCATCGCCGGGCTGCACGCGTTGTCGGCCAGCCTGGCGCTGCCGGCGGCGATCAGCGAGCTGGTGCGCCAGGCGCGCGAGCAGGGCATCCCGGTGTTGCGCGCCAGCGAGCACGCCGACCTGGTGCAGTTTGGATGGGGCAGCCGGCAATGGCGCTTTGTCGACGCCGCCGTTGCCGATACGCGCCTGCTGACCGACACCATCGTGCGCGACCGGCTGTTGACGCGCGCGATGATGGACGAGGCGAATATCGACGTCCCGGCCGGCGCCACGGTGACTCGGCTGGAGGACGCATTGCGCGTGGGTCGCCGTTTCGACTGGGACGTGGTGGTCAAGAGCCGTCACGTGAGCGCCGACGACCGCCAGTGGCGCTGCACCGACGAGGCCCAATTGACGGCGGCGTTCGCGCTGGTGCGCGAGGCCGGCGGCGAGGTGGTGCTGGAGAGTTTCGAGGACGGCGAGCTGGAGATGGTGCCGGTCGGTCCCGACGGCGCCCACCACGCCTCGACCGAGGTGCGCCACCTGTGCGCCAACGCCGCAGCCAAATTGGGGCTGGCCGAGGCGCAAGTGGGCGTGGTCGAGACCAAGACCGGGCCATTGCTGACGGCCATCAGCGGCGTCGGCGCGCAGGGCGCGACCCTGGACGCGGCCACGCGTGCGCGGCGCATGCTGGCCGAACCCGGCCAGGGCCGTATCCCGCTGATCGCCATCACCGGCACCAACGGCAAGACCACCGCGACCTTGATGATCGCGCACGCGGTGCGGCTGGCGGGCCTGCGGACCGGCTGCACCACCACGCAGGGCATCTTCATCGGCAACCAGCGCGTCGGCCATGGCGACTGCACCGGCTACTGGTCGCACCGCATGGTGCTGAGCGCGCCGCAAGTCGAGTTCGCCGTGCTGGAGACGGCGCGCGGCGGTTTGCTCAAGCGCGGGCTGGCGTTCGATAGCTGCGGCGTCGGCGTCATGCTCAACGTCTCCGACGACCATCTCGGCATGGATGGCGTGGAGACGGTGGACGACCTGGCGCGCGTTAAATCGACGGTGATCGAGGTGTCGCAGACGGCCGTGCTCAACGCCGACGACCGTCATTGCGTGGC
>DASVTJ010000244.1:0-6839 GCA_036387635.1 Duganella sp. | reverse complement strand
CTCGGTCGACGCGCGGCTGGCCGTGATGTCGCTCACCAGCGCCAGCGCGCCCAGATAACTGCCCTGGCCGTCGAAAATCGGGTTGGTCGCCAGCGTCACCCACAGCTCGGCGCCGTCCTTGCGCAGGAACTTGAATTCGTGGCGCTCGGCGACGCCGCGTTGGCGCCGCGCGATATTGCGTTCGAGGATGGCGCGGCCCTCGTCGTCCATGAACGCCACCAGCGGCTGGTCGAGCATCTCCTCGATCGTGTAGCCGAGCATCTGCGCCATCTTCGGGTTGACGAAACTGGTGCGGGCGCTGGCGTCGATTTCCCAGATGCCCTCCTCGGCGCAATGGACGATGCGCCGGAAGCGCTCCTCGCTGCGCTCGAGCGCGGCGCTCTTGCCTTCGGCCAGTTCCACCACCACCCGCAGCGCCTGGCCGCTGACGTCGGCGCTGGCGCGCAACGTCACCGGAAATCCCTGCTGGTTGCGCGCGCGCACCATCTGCAGATCGCAGTGCTCCGGGTTGACGCTGTTGAGCGCGTGCCGGATGAAACGGTCGAAGTCCTCGTGGAAGCGCGGCGCGATGAATTGCCGGAACGCCACGTGCTCGGGATTTCCGCGCGGCAGCCCGATCAGGTCGGCGCCGACCACGTTCATCTGCAGGATCGCGGTATCGAAGCCGAGCACGAAATAGCCGACCGGCGCCAGCAGGAAGATATCGTTGAAATAGGATTGCTCGGCAAGCGCCTTGGCGGGGTCGGCAAGGTCGGCACCGGTGGCGGCGTCTGCCGTGGTGGCGGTGTCGCCGATGGTCGCCATCATGGCCTCGTAAGGCGCCATCGCCGCCCCGGAGACAGCCGACCGCCCCGCCAGACCGCCGGGTCGTTCCCCGGTCATCGGCTGCCCGCGGCCCAGCGTGTCGGTACTGGACGTTTGTTTCTCCATACCCTCCCTTTGCGTCAGCCCTCCCCCGGCCGGCCTGAAAAGCCGGGTGCGGCGTATGAAACTAGACTAGCATTTAAGCGGAACGATGTCGAGGAAACACGGCCGGTTAGCGATGTGCACGATTCAAACGTTGTTCGGCGCGTCGTTGCAGCGCCTCGAACAGCAGGCTCAGCGCCCAATAGATCAGCGCGGCCGCGAGGTACAGCGGCAACGGCCGGAACGTCGTGGCGATCACTTCCTTGGTCGAGAGCATCAGTTCGGTCATGGTGATGACCGACACCAGCGAGGTGTCCTTGATCAGGCTGATCAAAGTATTGCTCATCGCCGGCACCGCGATCCGCAGCGCCTGCGGCAACACCACGTGGCGCAGGGTCGGCCAATAGCCGAGCCCGAGGCTGAAGCTGGCCGCCCACTGGCCCTTGCTGACCGCGCCGATGGCGCCGCGCAAACTTTCGGACAAGAACGCGCCCGAGTTCAGGCTCAGCGCCAGAATGCCGGCCGTCACCGGCGTGAACTCGATGCCGACGCTGGGCAAGCCGTAGTAGATGACGAACATCTGCACCAGCAGCGGCGTGCCGCGCATCAGGCTGACATACACGCCGGCCGGCCAGCGCAGCACGCGGTATGGCAGGATGCGCATCACCGCCACCGGGAAGCCGATCAGCAAACCGCCCAGCATCGACGCCAGCGCGAAGATCACGGTGTAGCCGGCGCCGCGCAGCATCACCGGTGCCGCCTCGGTCAGCAGCGCCCGTAAATCGAGCAGCGCCTGCCAATCCATGGTCAGGGCGCCTTGCTGACGTCAGTGCCGAACCATTTGATCGAGATGGCTTTCAGGCTGCCGTCGGCGGCGGCCTCGGCCAGCGCCTTGTCGAGCGCGGCCTTGAATTCGGGATTGCCCTTGTGGAAAGGGATGCCCATGCGTTCGACCGCGCCAACGCGCGCGCCGGCCTTGATCGGCAGCTTGGAGATTTTCAACAGATAGGCCGACATCAAACTGTCGTTCAACGCCGCGTCGATGCGGCCGAAGGCCAGGTCGGACATCGTGTCCGGCGCCGCCGCATAACTGCGCACCTGGATGCCGGGCACGGCCTTGGCCTGCTGTTCGTAGACGCTGCCCTGCCCCACGCCGAGTCTCTTGCCCTTCAAATCGGCCAGCGACGCGTATGTCGCCTTTTCATCCTTGCGCACGATCAGCTGCGGCGTCGAGTAGATATAAGGCGTCGAAAAATCGAAGGCCTGCTCGCGCTTGGGGTTGATGCCGACCTGCGACACGATGACGTCGTACTTGTTGGCCGACAGTCCGGCCAGGATGCTGGCCCACTCGCTGCTGACGAACTCGACCTTGACGCCCAGCTTGGTCGCCAGCAGGCGCGCGACATCGACGTCGTAGCCGGCGAACTGGCCGGTCTTCTGGTCTTTATAGTTAAAAGGCGGATAGGTGCCCTCGAGCGCCACCTTCAACGTGCCGCGCGCCTTGACCGTGGCCAGCAAATCGGCCGCCTTCGCCGCGCCGGGCAGCGCCAAGGCCGTCAACGCCGCCGTCAACGTGAACGTCAGCGCCAACATCGCCGCGCGCCGCGCAGGTTGAACAGTGGAAGCGCGGGTCTGGTTCGGTATGTGCATGGAATTCCTTCAATATTGGCGGGCGCTACCAGGCGCCCATACGACGACGCAGGCCGAAATTATGGCCCACGACCAGGATCGAACTGGCGATCAGTCCGCTCAGTCCGATCATCAACTGTACCAGCTTATCGTCCGGCAACACCCACAGCGCGCCCTGCGGCGCCTCGTCGATGCGGGCCGCCGCCATGATAAGGGGCGCCACCCATTGCGCGTCCGGCGTAACATCCAATATCAACGCGCCGTCCTGCGTGGTCTGCATATAAATCTCGCCGCCCTCGGCCAGCGTAAAGCAGACCCCGTAGCCGGTTTCGTTCTTGCCGATGTGCTGCTGCAGGCTCAGATTATGTTCTTCGATCCACAGCTCGACATCGGCCGGCGTTTCCAGCCCTTGCCACTTCACCGGCTTGAAACGCGGCGCTTCATTGTTATCTTGCATGCTCAATCCATTCACTGGCCAAGCCGCCAGTTTACTCGATAGGAGGAATCGACGATGAAATTCAAATATTTTTTCGGCCCCGGCCGCAAGGAGTACGTCTCGGAGTACGGCCAGTTTCTCAACAGCTTCATGCGCGAGCACCCGGAGGTCAAGCGCGATCAGGAGTTGGGCTGGCGCATCTGGTGGGAGCGCCCGGTCGACCCGCGCAACATCGAGCACGAGCGCCAGGACAAGCTCAAGCCGACGTCCTACCACTCCTACTATTATGAATAGCGTGAATAGAGGGAAGTGAATAGCGGAAGTGCGTGGAGGCGCAAGGTTGACCGCGGCAAGAACGATTAATCCTCGGTCAGCCCTCGGTCAACCCTCGGTCAACCCTTCCAGGTGCGCTTGAGGCCGGTATCAGCGTGAATCCAGCCGCCGCGCGGCCCGGCGCGGTAGTAGAAGCCCACGCCGCCCTGGCGGAAGCTCTTGACCAGGCCGCCCAGCACCTCGGCGTTGAGGTTGGCCAAGCGGATGTCGGCGGCGCGGCCTTCGATATGCAACGACTGGCGCGCGGCCGGCACGCCCGCTTCGCGCAGCTTGTTGTTGGACGACGCCGTGCGGTAGCCCGACAGGATCTCCAGCGGGGTGTCGATGCCGTAACGCTGCACGAACGCCTGGGTGCCCCACAAGGTTTCGAACAATTTAGGATCGATGCGCGCGGTTTCCTTGCCGTTGACGTCGCGCAGCAGGTGGCACAAGTCTTGATAAGCCGAATCGATGATCTCGCCGTCGCGCCAGTACAGCAGCTTGGCGCGCTCGTTGCTGGCCGGACGGTACACCTCGATGGTGCGCGGGCGCAGCCAGAATTCCATGTCCAGCGACTGGGCGTCGAAGATATCGGGCGGCGGTTCCAGCTCGCCAGAGCGCCCACCCGTGCCCGACGGAGCCGACTGCTCCGAGGCGCGCGGCATGCTCGATGCCGCCTTCGCCTGCGATGCCACGGCCGGGGCCGTTGTTGCCGGCGGCCGGCTCGCGGCCGGCTTGCCGGCCGTTGCGGCGCTACTCTTGCGCGCCGCTGGATCGGACGCACATCCTATCAACGGCACGGCTAAAAAGCTCGCCGCCGTCAACCCCATACCCTGCTGTAAAAATGCTCTGCGCGATGCCATGGCTAATCCGTAAAAATCGATGGAGACACTATAGCGTAAGCAGGGGGAAATGAAAAACACGAACCGCCGCTAGCGGACTCCCGTTCAGCCTCGTTTAAGCTTGCGAAGTTTGCGCCGTCCTCACGCCGCGACGGCGACCGGCGGCGGCAACAGCATCGCGCGCGGCTCATCGAGCAAATAACCCTGCGCCAGCAACGGCACGCCGGCGGCGTCGCCCAGTTGCCTGAGCAGCGACAGCGTCTGCGGCGACTCTACGCGCTTGAACAGCACCCGGACGTTGGCCTCGGCCGAGCGCCGCAGCAAGGTCAGCAACGCCTCGTTGTCGAGCAACTCGCGCGCGTCGAGCTTGAAGACATCGGGCCGCAGCCGGTCCAGTACCTGCAAGCCATCCTTGGCGCTGGCCACGTTGACGGCGAAGCGGAAGCCATTGCGCCGATAGTTATCCGAGACATAATTGAGCAGCCAGCCCTGCTGCGGCGTGGCGGCCGGCAGTTGCAGCACGATGCGCGCCAGCGGCAGCTCCAGCGCGTCGAGAATGCGCCGGAACGCGTGGCCGTGATTGCTGCTGACCGCGCTCAGCAGCCGATCGTGCACGTTCAGGTACAGGTCCGCTTCGGCGTTCGGCGCGCCATCGGCCTGGCGGAAGAAATTGATCGAATGCAGCATCCGGCACAAGCGGTCGAGTTCGATCGACTCGTCGTCGCTGGCCGCGTGGTCGAGCAGCTTCCACAGCGACAGGCCCAAATCCTGCGCCGACACGCTGCGCGCCAGCCCCTCGTAGCCGTGCACGCTCCCGGTCTCGAGTTCGCGCACCGCCTGGAAAGCGCTGCTCAGCGTGCAATTGAAGAACCGCCCCTGCGCCTTGCCCTCGCGATCGAGCCAGATGCTGGTGGCGGCGCCGGTCGCGTCCGATAGACGCGCCAGGTATTTTTTCAAAACGGGGAATGACATCGGGATTCCTTAACGGGGACTGGCAATGTCGACAGCGTATGCGCGCCCCCGACAAAGCAGAACGAATGCTTTCGCCTATGGATATGCCAAAACATTCGTTCCCCCGGCAAGGCGGCGCGGCTATTGTGGGACATCGTCCACTCAGCCGCATCGCGCCCCTCCCATGTGCCAATTACTCGCTATGAATAGCAGCAAGCCCGCCGCCGTCGATTTTTCGTTCGCGGGCTTCGCCGAGCGCGGCGGCCGCACCGGCGAACACAAGGACGGCTGGGGCATCGCCCTGCACACCAGCGGCGGCTGCCGCCTGTACACCGACTTCCTGCCGTCGATCGATTCGCCGCTGGCGGCACAGTTCAAACAAAACCCGATCAAGGCGAAAAACGTCATCGCCCACATCCGCAAGGCCACGCAGGGCCGCATATCGCTGGAAAACAGCCACCCTTTCACGCGGGAACTGTGGGGCAGGACCTGGTCGTTCGCCCATAACGGCGACCTCAAGCTGTTTAATCCCTGCCCCGGCCTGTACGCGCCATGGGGCGACACCGACAGCGAGCGCGCCTTTTGCCATCTGTTGTCGGGCCTGGCGCTGCGCTTCGAGCAGGCTCCGCCGCGCCACGTGTTGTACGCCGCGCTGGAAACGCTGGCCGGCGAGATCGCCACCTACGGCACCTTCAACTTCATCCTCTCCAACGGAGAGCTGCTGTTCGCGCATTGCAGCACCGATTTGCATGTCGTGGTGAGGGAATACCCGTTTTCGGTGGCGCAGCTGATCGATTGCGATTTAAGCATCGATTTCAGCAAGCACAACCACCTTGACGACCGCATCGCCGTCATCGCCACGCAGCCGCTGACGTCGAACGAAGCGTGGACCAAGCTCGCGCCGGGCGAGCTGAAGTTATTTGTCGGTGGAGAAGAAGTGGGATCGGCCCCGGCGCGCAGCCAGAACTGGCAACTGGCGGTGTGCTGCTAATGCTGGACGGGCAAGGAACACGTAGGCGATCAACGTCCGCTTGAACGAAGAAATACGTCTGGGGATTCGCCGAAGGCGTAATCCACCATCGACTTGCCGACTGAGCTTGGCGGATTACTCCGCGCTAATACGCCCTGCCCGATTCCGGGCACTGCTACCGACTCACGTCGAATTACAGTTACAAAAGCGTTTGCGCTTGGCCGCATCGGGGGCGCCGGCCTCGGCATCGAGCTGCTTCCAGAAGAACACCGTCTCGACGCCATACGGCGAGCGAACCTTGCCGGCGTCCACATACCCGCGCCGCGCGAAGAACTCCTGCCCGGTCGCCGTGCTATGCAACTGCAACGCTTTCACTCCCCAGCCGAGCGCCTGCTCCTCGATCCGCGTCAGCAGCGCCTTGCCGATGCCCTGGCTGCGCGCCTCCGGTAACAAATAGCACAACGCCAACTTGCCCGCGCCGGTCAGCAATGCCACGCCGACCACAAGGCCTTCGCTGACCGCGACCAGCGAAAAATTGGTGGGTGAGCCAAACCAGCTCGCCACCATTTGCGGTGTCTTATTGCCCAACCAGGCTTCCAGTATCGCGGGATCGTTCTTATGATCCAACTCGCAACACTCGGTGATGGACCGACGCAAAACATTGCACGCCGCGTCCGCATCTGTCAAAGCGGCAATACGAACTTCCAGACTACGAATTTCAAGACTCATGTACGCTCACAAATATTCCGATAGCAAAATGAAGCGTTGTTACGTCTTCTCAGTGCCTGATTCG
>DASVTJ010000243.1:0-7006 GCA_036387635.1 Duganella sp. | reverse complement strand
CTGGCCGGCCGCGCCGTCACGCACGTGTTCTTCACCGCGTGGGCGCGCCAGGCCAACGAAAAGGAAAACATCCGCGTCAACGGCGCGATGGTCAGCAATGTGCTCGACGCGCTGCATGACGCGGGCACGTTGAAGCACGCGGCGCTCGTCACCGGCTTGAAGCATTACCTCGGACCGTTCGAGGCGTATGCCACCGGCACCGTGCCGGAAACCCCGTTCCGCGAAGAGCAGGGTCGCAAGGATGTCGACAATTTCTACTACGAGCAGGAAGACCGCCTGTTCGCCGGCGCCGCGCGCGGCGGCTATAGCTGGAGCGTGCATCGTCCGCACACCGTGATCGGCTACGCGGTCGGCAATGCGATGAACATGGGCTTGACCCTGGCCGCCTACGCCACGCTGTGCAAGGAGTCGGGCGCGCCGTTCGTGTTCCCCGGCTCGGCGGCGCAGTGGAACGGCCTGACCGATATGACCGATGCGCGCCTGCTGGCGGCGCATCTGGAATGGGCGTCCACCAGCGAGGCTGGCGCCAACGAGGACTTCAACGTCGTCAACGGCGATGTCTTCCGCTGGAAGTGGCTGTGGCCGAAGCTGGCCGAGTATTTCGGCATCGAGGCGGCGCCGTTCGGCGATGTGGTGCAGCCGCTGGAAGGCCGCATGGACGACGCGGCGCGCGCTTGGAGCGAGATCGCGCTGCGCGAAGAGTTGGCCGAAGCGGACCTTGGCAACCTGGCGTCATGGTGGCACACCGACGCCGATCTTGGCCGGCCGATGGAAGTGCTGGCGGATATGACCAAGAGCCGCAAAGCGGGCTTCCTGACGTATCAGAGCACGCCGGATGCGTTCTTCGATCTGTTCGCGCGGCTGAAGGCTGAGCGGATCATCCCCGCCGGCTAACTCGGTGAGGCGCGAGCGGCTTGAGCATGGCAGATTAGCCGGAACGGCGTAACCCGCCATGCCCCGCCACCGACGAAAGCATTACAGGTATTGCGGGCCGGCCGGCTTCTTCACCGGCAGCGGGATACGCTCGGTTTCGCCGGGCACCTTGCCCATGCGGTCCGCTTCCCAATCCTCGCCAGCCTGCACAATGCGCTCCTTGCTCGACGAGACGAAGTTCCACGACATGAAGCGGCGCCCGTCCAGCGGCTCGCCGCCGATCACCACAAAATGCGCCTCCGACGCGGCCTTCACCAGCTGCGTGCCGCCGGTATCGAGCAGCGCCATGTTCTGCAAAGCCAGCGGCGTACCGTCGATGGCCAACTCGCCACTGATCGGATAGATCGCCGCTTCCTCCGGCAATCCGCTCAGGGCCAGCTCCTGCCCTGCCTTCAACATCACATCCAGATACAACGTGCGGCTGAACGTCTTCACCGGCGACGTTTTGCCGAACGCGCTGCCGACCAGCACCCGCACCCTGGCGCCATCGACCATCAGTTCCGGAATGTCGCTCGCGGGCGTGTGGCAAAAGCCCGGCTCCTCCTCCTCGTGCGCCACTGGCAGCGCGGCCCACAGCTGCAAACCATGCGTGCGGTGCGGCTTGCCGACCAAATCCTTCGGCGTACGCTCCGAGTGGACGATCCCGCGCCCGGCGGTCATCCAGTTGATCGCACCGGGTTCGATGCGCTGGAAGGTGCCGATGCTGTCGCGGTGATCCATCGCGCCCTCAAACAAATACGTCACCGTCGCCAGCCCGATATGCGGATGCGGACGCACGTCGTGATCGGCGTCCGCCGGCACGTCGACCGGACCGAAATGGTCGAAGAAGATGAACGGACCGACCGCCTGCTTGATGGCGGACGGCAGATAACGGCGCACGACAAAGCCGCCGCCCAGGTCTTTTTCGTGGCCCTTCAGAAGATTAGAAATAGTCATCGGCTTATCCCAGAACGGTGGTCACTTCAGTGGTCACGGACGTCATCAGCTTGTGGATCGGGCACTTTTGCGCGGCGGCCAGCAAATCGGCGCGTTGCGCCTCGGTCAGATCGCCGGTCAGGTGCAGCGTGGCGGCCAGGCGATACGTGCCCTGGCGCTCCTCGCTGGCGTCGCGCTCCATACTCACTTCCACATGTTCGAGCGGGATGTTTTTGCGTTTGGCGAACCAGACCACCGTTAGCGCCTTGCAGGCGCTCAGCGCGGCATCGTACAGGTCGTGCGGCGATGGGCCGGCATCGTTGCCGCCCTCCTCCACCGAGCCGTCGGTCGAGACGATGTGATGGCGCACATGGACGATGTGGCGCATCGGCAGCGATTGATCGCGCAGTACTTTGATAGTCATTCCGTGTTCCTCGTGGGCGGTAATCAGAACCCACAATTTACACCGTTCGGGAGAGTTTCGCCTCCCCTAAACGGGGCGGCGGATAAGCGGACGCCTAGACCACTTTCCGGACGAATTCCGTCTTCAGGCTCATTGCGCCGAAGCCTTCGATTTTGCAATCGATATCGTGGTCGCTGTCGACCAGGCGGATGTTCTTGACCTTGGTGCCGACTTTGACGGTGCCGCCGCCGCCCTTGAGCTTCAAGTCCTTGATGACGGTGACGGTGTCGCCGTCCTGCAGGATGTTACCGGCCGAATCGCGGTAGACGCGCGCGCCGGTTTCAGCGGCGTCGGCGTCGGCGGCGGTTGCGCTCCACTCGTGCGCGCATTCCGGGCACACCAGCTGGGTGCCGTCTTCATAGGTGAATTCGGAATGACATTTCGGGCATGGGGGCAAAGCGCTCATCGTTGATCCTGGTGGTTGTACGGCAAAGAAGGCGGCAGTATATACCCTCGACCGCGCAGCTTCCAATCCCCGGCAGCTGCCAGACCGACCGCTAGACCAGTTTGCGGGCGACGCGGAAGCCGACGATATCGTTGGCCAGCACCGCAGAGAAGCCGTTGCGCACCGCCGAGCGCAGATAGCGCGGATTGTAGAGCCATGAGCCGCCGCGCAGGATGCGCCGCACCGGATCGCCACCCTCTTCCCACGCGCTGCCGTCGACCGGCGCGCCGGCGTAGCTGTCGTGGACCACGTCCTGCGTCCACTCCCAGACGTTGCCGTGCATGTCGAACAAGCCCCAGGGATTGGGCGGGAAGGCGCCGGCCTTGTTGGTTCCCTGCCGGAAGACGCCGCGCGGACTGCCGTTGTAGGTGTAATTGCCGTCGTAGTTGGCCTGGTCGGTGGTGATGGTGTCGCCGGTGCTGAACGCGGTTTTGGTGCCGGCGCGGCATGCGTACTCCCATTCCGCCTCGCTGGGCAAGCGGTAGGTCTGGCCGGTCATCCCGGACAACCAGCGCAAATACAGCTGCACGTCCATCCAGCTGACGCCGATCACGGGGGAGTTATCGTCCTGCGCGAAACCGGGCGCGCGCCAGTCGGTATCGGACTGCGACTCCCAGCGGGTGGCGCGGACGAATTGGCGCCACTGCCCCACCGTCACCGGAAAGCGGCCCATCGCGAACGATTGTTCGATGCCGACCCAGTGCTGCGGCGTTTCGCGGTCCAGCCAGTTTTTCTGCGCGCCGGCCTTGATCGCCGTCGCGTGTTCATGTTCGTGTGAACCCATCTGGAAGCGGCCGGTCGGAATCAGCACCAGGTCGGGACCGACGCCGGTGCCGTCGATGAAGCGGTCGCGCAGCACGCCGCCGGCGTCGGCCACCGGACTTGTGGCCGTCGGGATCAGCGCGGCAAGTTCGGCCGCGTTGCGTTCGGCCAGCTGCTTGCGGTGCCGTTCCTGCTCCGAACGATAAGCCGCTTCCGCCTTCAGCTGCGCCGCCTTGCGCTGAAGCTCTTCGCGCTCGTCGCGGGCCTTCTTCGCGTCGGCGTCGCGCCGCGCTTGCAGTTGTTCGCGCAAGACCTGCTTGCGCGCCTGCGCGGCCGCTTCGGCTTCGACGCGTTGTTTGGCTTCAAGCGCGCGGCGCTGCTGATCGAGCCGCACCTTCTCGATGGCGGCGGCTTTCGCTTCCGCTTCGCGGCGCGCGGCCATTTCCAGCGCCTGCGCCTGACGCTTCTGCTCCGTCAGGCGGGCCTGCTCGGCTTGCGCCGCCAAATCCTTGTTGCGCTGCTGTTCGCGCTCGCGCTGCTCCTGCTGCTCGCGCTCCTGCCGCGCCACCTGCTCGACCGCCTGCGCGGCCAGCTCCTCGTCGGTCGGGCCGGCGGCGCGGCGCAGTTGCGCCAGCAGTTCGTTGACCGACGCCGGACGGCGCTCCTGCTGGTATGCGAAACCGGTTTGCAGCACCTGCCATTGGCGCTCGTTCAAGCCGTGCGGCGGCGAAGGGTGGAAGTCGGCCGGCCGCATGTCGTCGAACGGCATACGGCCCTCGAGCAGCTGGTAGATCATCACCGCCACCGCGTACACATCGAGCTTGGGACCGGGCTGGCGTTGGTGGGCGCCGGCTTCCGGCGCCTTGTAGCCGGCGGTGCCGGCGTTGGGCGTCTGCAAACCGAGGCTGCTGCCGGCATTGCGCGCACGCGCGGCGATGCCGAAATCGAGCAGTTTGATTTCGCCGCGCTGGGTCAGGAAGACGTTACCGGGTTTGATGTCGCGGTGGACCAGCTTGTGCTTTTCCCACGCGTATTGCAGCGCCTCGCCGACCGGCGACAGCAGCTTGTAGACCGCCTCCAGCGGCAGCGGACCTTGCGCCGCCAGATAGGCATCGAGATCCTGCCCTTCCAGATATTCCATGATGATGAAATAGCTGGACGTGGCCGGGTCCTGCGCCCATTCGTAGACGCGGACGATATGCTCGTGCGCCAGCTTGCGCGCTTGCGTCGTTTCCTCGATCAAGAGCTTGGCGTGGGTGGCGCTTTGCGTCAGCTGCGGCGGCAGAATTTTCAGCGCCACCATCTCGCTGTGGCCCAGCTCCGCGTGCGTGGCCAGGTCGGTGGCCTGCCATACCTGCCCCATGCCGCCCATGCCGATCAGCCGTTCCAGCCGATAGCGGCGGTTTTGCGGACCGATCTCCTGGCCCGACATCAGGCCCAGTTCCGTCCCCTGGCGCACCGGTATCTGCACGGTCGTGGTGGCGCCTCCCGGCGGCGCGTACTCCGCATCCAGGATGGCGTTCTTGCGACGGTCGAACTCTTGAAGGCTCAACAAACCGTCATCATGTAAGGCCCGCAGCTCGCGGATCTTGTCTCTTGCCGTTTGCATCATTGACTGAAGTGTAACCGTTCCCGCTGTGTGACGATTGAGTTAAGTGAGCGGCACGCCGCACTGCGCGCAGAATTTATCGTCCGGGTGGTTCGGCCGCGTCGGATGGCCGTTGACGCAGTAGCCGACACCGTGCGCGACCGCCGGCAAAGGCACGCCGGCGCGCGCCACGCCGATGCCCAACTGGCTCTGCGTATTGAGCGCGGTGGCGCTGGCGGCGTTCTGCACGTTGAGCAGGTCGAGCTGGTGCCGACGATCCTTGTCCAGTTCCGTATCGCGGTGCGCGCGCTCATCGAGCACCCGCGCCTGCGCCTGCTGCGACGCCTCCGCCTGCGTCACGCTATGTTCGGCCGCCACCACCTGCGCCAGCGCCTGTATCTGCTCGGCCGACATGCCGCCCTGGATTTGCATCTTCATGATCTGCGTGAGCGCCTGCGCGTTCGGCTCGGCGGCGGTGGCCACTTTGCCGGTGTCGCTTAACCCGCCGATAGTCTCGATGCGTTTGATCTCGTGCGACTGCTGCGCCAGCAGCATGTCGTACTCGCCCTTCCAGCGCGCGAACTTTTCCTCACGCTCGTGCTCCAGCTTTTTCAACTCGCGCTGCCACTCGGCCTCCTGCTCCTTTTGCTTGAGGATTTGGCGCTGCTCGTCGACCGCCAACTGGTCCAACAAGGCCTGCTTGTTGTGGGCCTGGTTCTGGCGCGCGTGGATGCCGTCCGCCTCGATCGTGCGCAGCAGCTTTTCATACTGGGCGATGGAATCGGCCTGCGCGCCGACGCGCTTGAGTTCCTCGATCTTTTGATTGATCTCCGCCACCTGCACGGCGTTGGCCGCGTCCTTGACGGCGTCGCCGCGCAGCAGCTCGCGCTGGCGCGCCAATTGCAGCTGGTCTTCCCACTCCTGCACGCGCTCGGCCTCGCGGCGCCGCGCGGCGGCGGCCAAGGTCATGCCCTGGATGCGCGCGTCATGCGCTTCCGACTCCACCTGGAGTTCGCGCGCCATCTCGTCTTTTTCACGCTGACGCAAAGACGCCAGCTCGTTACGGCGGTGCGACTCGTCTTCGATCAGCAGCGCTTGCGCGATCTGGTTTTCGATCGCCTGCTGACGCAGCTGGTGCGACAGGCGCTGCTGCGCCAACTGGCGCTGTTCGGCGGCAGTCTGTTGCAGCACTTCGAGCTCGGTTCGCATTTTGATCTGGGCGAGCTGGCGAATATGCTCCCAGTCGGCCTGCTCGCCGGCACGGTGCGATTTGCCCTTCGCCAGTTCGTGTTCGAGGTCGGCCAGCACCGTCCCGGCGCCTTTGTCCAGCGCCACCTTGCGCGTCTTCGATTCCATCACGCGGCTGTAAAGCTCCACCTCGCGCGCGCGCAGCGACTGTATCCGCTCGCTCTCCTTCAGCGTCAGTTCGGCCTTGTTCACGCTAGCGTCCTGGCGCAGTTCCGCGCGACGGAACTCGGAGCGCATCTTCTGCTCTTCGCGCCAGATGGCTTGCCACTCTTCTTCGTCATAAATCTGGTCCAGCTGTTTGACATGTTCAAGCTGCACATGGCGCTCGTCGGCCACCAGCCACAGGGTGCCGATGCGCCCGCAGTTATGGTCGAACTTATCGTGGCGCAGCGCCACCGTTTCAACGCGCTCCACCGCCAGGCCGTATGCGGCCAGCCGCAGTTTGAGCGCCGCCTGCAGGCGCTCGTCCAGCTGCAAGCGCAGCTCGGCGTTGTGCGCCATGTCGCGCATCGAGCGGCTGCCGACGAATTCGGCCGCCAGCTGCCGCACCGATGGCGACAGCAGATCGTGCAGGTGCAGCGTGCTGACGACGCCCGGCACCGTCATGAAGTGCTGCGCGAACGCCGGCACGTTCTCGATGCGGACGGCGACG
>DASVTJ010000242.1:0-3038 GCA_036387635.1 Duganella sp. | reverse complement strand
GGTCGAGGCGCCGGTCAACGCCCAGGACAGCATCAGCCAGCTGCGCCTGCGCGTGGTGATGGCCATTCCCGACCGCGTGCGCGCCAACGGCACGCAGCTGGCGCCGCGCTATTTGCAGCTGATTCAGCTGGCGCCGGCGCAGTTGGCCGCCGATGGCGAGACCATCCGCAGCGCCTATTCCAACTATAAGGAACGCTTCGTGGCCCGCGTCGGCCTGCGCAAGATGTACATCGTGACGTTGACGTTGACGTTGCTGCTGGCCGTGTTCGGCGCCATCGCCAGCGCCTTCTTGATCGCCAGCGACCTGGCGCAGCCGCTGCTGCTGCTGGCCGAGGGCACGCGCGCGGTGGCCGAGGGCGATTTGTCGCCACGGCCGATCGTCGCCACCTCGGACGAGCTTGGCACGCTGACGCAGTCGTTCAACACGATGACGCGCCAGCTGTCGGACGCCCGCAGCGCCGTCGAGCGCAACCGCGCGGCGTTGCAAAACGCCAAGGCGCACCTGGAATCGGTGCTGGCCAACATGTCGGCCGGGGTGATGGTGCTGGACCACGAATTCCATTTGATCAGTTTTAACGACTCGGTCGAGCGCATCCTGCAACTGGCCGGCGGCACGATGATCGGGCGTAAGCTCGACGAGGTCGAGGGCATGCAGGAGTTCGGCGCCGCCGTGGTTGCCGCGTTTGCCGCGCAAAGCGCGCAGTCGGCGGCCGGGCGCAACGTGCAGCGCGTCCACTGGCAGCGCCAGATCGAGGTGCCGCGCCGTTCCGCCAGCCTGGACGACAATGATTTGACGTTGCTCACGCGCGGCTCGCGCCTGCCGATCGAGGGTGGCAGCGGCTACCTGGTGGTGTTCGATGATATCTCCGACGTCATCTCGGCGCAGCGCTCGATCGCCTGGGGCGAGGTGGCGCGGCGCCTGGCGCACGAGATCAAAAATCCGCTAACGCCGATCCAGTTGTCAGCCGAACGCCTGCAAATGAAACTTGAGGGTAAGCTCGAAGGCGCCGATGCGGCACTGCTGAACAAGGGCACTGCCACCATCGTCAACCAGGTGGCGGCGATGAAGCGCATGGTCGACGATTTCCGCGACTACGCGCGCACGCCGCCGGCGGTGCTGCAACCGCTGGACCTGAACGCACTGGTCGAGGAAATTTTGCACCTGTACGTCAGCGGCGAGGGCGACGACATCATCCACCCGCAGCTGGCGCCCGGCTTGCCGTTGGTGATGGGCGACGCCACGCAGTTGCGCCAGGTGATACACAACCTGCTGCAAAACGCGCAGGATGCGATGGCGGAGCTGCCGGAAGGCGCGCCGCAAGCGCGCATTGACGTGGTCAGCGAAGCCATCCATTATCAGGGTGCGGATGGCGGCACGCGTACCGCCGTGCGGCTGGCGATCATCGACAACGGGCCGGGATTCGCGCCGAAGATTCTGGCGCGCGCGTTCGAGCCGTACGTGACGTCGAAGGCGCGCGGCACCGGGCTGGGCCTGGCGATGGTGAAGAAAATTATCGATGAGCATGGCGGTCGCATCGATATCCAGAACCATGTCGATGGAAGTGGCGCGTCTGTGTTGATTTTGCTGTTAAAGTTAGCTCCGGCGTCGCACAATACTTAAGTTCAACATATAAAAGATCATTGCCACATAGATGGCGAAAATGAGGAAGGCAAAGGGAAGATGGCAAACATTCTGGTAGTTGACGATGAGATGGGTATCCGCGAGTTGCTCTCGGAAATCTTGAGCGATGAAGGACACGCTATACAACTGGCCGAGAACGCCCAGCAGGCACGCGAAGCGCGCGCCGGCGGCGCGCCGGATCTGGTGCTGCTCGATATCTGGATGCCCGATACCGACGGCGTCACCTTGCTCAAGGAATGGCAGCGCGATGGCTTGCTGACCATGCCGGTGATCATGATGTCGGGCCACGCGACAATCGATACGGCAGTCGAGGCCACGCGCATCGGCGCCCTCAATTTCCTCGAGAAACCGATCGCGCTGCAAAAGCTGCTCAAGGCTGTGCAGCAGGGCTTGACGCGCGCGCAGGAAACGGTGCGCGCACCGGCCCTGGCGCCGCGTCCGGCGGCCGCCGCGCCGGCCGAGGAAGCGCCGAGCGCCGGCTTCAATCAACCGAACCCGGCTGCGGCGATCGCGGTGCGCGGCGGCGCTACCGTCGCCGGCGCCGACAACCACATGTTCAACCTGTCGTTCGATCTGCCGCTGCGCGAGGCGCGCGACGCCTTCGAACGCATGTACTTCGAACACCATCTGGGCCGCGAAGGCGGCAGCATGACGCGCGTGGCGGAGAAAACCGGCCTCGAACGTACGCACCTGTACCGCAAGCTCAAGCAACTGGGCGTGGAACCGGGCAAGCTGGCAAAAAAAAACCTCTGACGTCGTGACCGATAACGACGCGGCCGGTGTCGCAAAGGCCGCGCGCGCGGTTGCGGCGCCGGTGCAGACCTGGCTGGTCACCGGCGCCCGCGCCGGTGACCGCGAGGCCGCCATCGCGGCGCACCTCGGCCTGAGCTTTGGCCATCCTCAACAAACCCCCGTCGCCGCCGCGTTGCCCTCCACCGTCATCATTCTGGAAGGCTTGTCGGACGGCAGTGGGGCGCTCGCCTTCGACCCCGCCGACGGCCCCGTCGGCGTTGCTTCTGTTCTACAAGTGTTGCGAATTGCCCCTGGCTGTCTTCATTGCAGCGGCAATCTCGTTTTGCGAGTAACATTGAATCGTGTGTTGCGTCATCCTCCGGCGCGGCTCTATATCAGTCTGGCTACTGCTGAACATCTCGAACTGCTGCGTGCATGGCTGTCCGAGCCTCCGTACGGCGACTTGCTTGACTTGCAATCCGACATCGCGGCCTAACCCTTGCCTGCAGATCGGGTCCTGTTCTTTAGACTTGAATCGTCCACTTTTAGCCCCATGTGGGTAGTGAAGTGAAACCAAGCAGTGTTTCGCCCCTGAAGAAAGGAAGCAAAATGAACATCATCTATAACAGCGAGCAGTACAGCGTTGTCGAATTCGGCGCGGATC
>DASVTJ010000241.1:0-4367 GCA_036387635.1 Duganella sp. | reverse complement strand
GCGCCTCAAGGGGCTGGTGGTCGACCTGGTGATCTGGTACGAAGACCAGTCGGGTTACCGCCAGCTGCTGCACGAGCAAATCATGGGCCTGATCGCCTCGGGCATCGACGCCCAGGCGATCGACCGTCCGGGCGGCATCTTCGTGCGCCTGGCCGACCAGATTTCCAACGAGGACCGCATCCTGCTGCAATCGGTGGCGCGCGCCATCCTCAGCGACAGCCGTGGCACCCTGGCCGAACAGATCAAGCGTCCCGGCCCGCAATCGATGCGCATGCCTCCGCTGGTCGCCGATGGACGTGGCGACTACGGCGACGTGGTGCCGGCGGTGCGCGCGGCGCGTGCGCTGACGCTGGAAAACGGCATCGGCGGCTTCACCGCCGACGGCCGCGAATACGTGATCACCACTCGCGCCGACCAGCGCACGCCGGCCCCGTGGTCGAACGTGCTGGCCAATCCGCAATTCGGCAGCGTGATCTCGGAAAGCGGCCAGGCCTACACCTGGCACGAGAACGCACACGAATACCGCCTGACGCCATGGCATAACGATCCGGTCAGCGACTCCAGCGGCGAGGCGTTCTACCTGCGTGACGAGCAGACCGGCGAGTTCTGGTCGCCGTCGGCGCTGCCGGCACGCGGCAACGGCGACTACGTTACGCGCCATGGCTTCGGCTACAGCGTGTTCGAACACAGCGAGGCCGGCATCTCCAGCGAGATGACCACCTTCGTCTCCACCGACGCGCCGATCAAGTACACCGTCATCAAGGTGCGCAACGATACGGCGGTGGTGCGCAAGCTGTCGGTCACGGGTTATGTGGAATGGGTGCTGGGCGATATGCGTTCCAAATCCGGCATGCATATCCTGACCGAGGCCGATCCGGTCAGCGGCGCCATGTTCGCCCGCAATCCGTACAACACCGAGTTCACCGGCCGCGTCGCCTTCTTCAATTGCGACGCCAGCGTGCGCTCTATCACCGGCGACCGCGCCGAGTTCCTGGGCCGTAACGGCTCGCTGGCGTCGCCGGTGGCGATGCGCCGCTCGCGCCTGTCCGGCAAGGTCGGCGCAGGGCTCGACGCCTGCGCCGCGATCCAGGCGCCGTTCGAGCTGCTGCCGGGCCAGGAACGCGAGATCGTCTTCGTGCTCGGCATGGCCGGCCGTCGCAACGCCGACGCCAGCAGCGTTGTGCAAAAACATCGCAGCGCCGAAGCCGCGCACGAATCGCTGGCCGCCGTCCACGCGCACTGGGAGCAGACGCTGGGCGCCGTGCGCATCGAGACGCCGGAACCGGAGCTCGACGTCATCGCCAACGGTTGGCTGATGTACCAGACCATCGCCTGCCGGATCTGGGCGCGCAGTGGTTATTACCAGTCCGGCGGCGCCTTCGGCTTCCGCGACCAGTTGCAGGACGCGATGGCGACCATCCACACGCAGCCGCAATTGCTACGCGACCAGCTGCTGCTGTGCGGCGCGCACCAGTTCCTCGAGGGCGACGTGCAGCACTGGTGGCATCCGCCGTCGGACCGTGGCGTGCGTACGCACTGCTCGGACGATTATCTGTGGCTGCCGCTGGGCGCCTGGCGCTACGTCGCCAGCACCGGCGACATGGGCGTGCTGGAAGAAAGCCTGCCTTACCTGGAGGGCCGCGCGGTCAAGCCGGAAGAGGATTCCTACTACGACCTGCCTAGCCGCTCGGGCAAGAGCGGCACCTTGTACGAGCATTGCGTGCAAGCGATCCGCCACGGCCTGCGCTTCGGCGAACACGGTCTGCCGCTGATCGGGTCCTGCGACTGGAACGACGGCATGGACAAGGTGGGCGAGCATGGCAAGGGCGAGAGCGTGTGGCTGGCCTTCTTCCTGTGCGAAGTGCTGCAGCGTTTCGCCGACGTCGCCGACATGAAGAACGATACCGACTTCGCGTTCGAGTGCCGCGCCGAGGCCAAGAAACTGGCCGCCAACGTCGAGTTGAACGCGTGGGACGGCGAGTGGTATCGCCGCGCCTACTTCGACGACGGCACGCCGCTCGGATCGCACACCAACGAGGAATGCCAGATCGATTCGATTTCGCAAAGCTGGGGCGTGCTGTCCGGCGCCGCCGATCCGGTGCGCGTGCGCGGTGCGATGGAGCAGGTCAACCAGCGCTTGGTGCGCCGCGGACCCGGCATAGGAGAAGGCATCATTCAACTGCTCGATCCGCCGTTCGACAAGGCCGGCCCCAACCCCGGCTACATCCGCGGCTACGTGCCCGGTGTGCGCGAGAACGGCGGCCAGTACACCCACGCCGCGATCTGGACCGCGATGGCGTTCGCCCGCCTGGGCGACACCGAGCGGGCCTGGGAACTGGCGCGCATGATCAATCCGGTCATGCACGGCAGGACCGCCGAGGGCGTGGCCAGGTACAAGGTCGAACCATACGTGGTGACGGCCGACGTCTACGCCGTGGCGCCGCACGTGGGGCGCGGCGGCTGGAGCTGGTACACCGGTTCGTCGGGCTGGATGTACCGCCTGATCATCGAGTCGCTGCTTGGCTTGACGCGCGGCGCGCAGCACCTGACGCTGACGCCGCGCATGCCGGAGGGCTGGAACGAGTTCACGCTGACCTACCGTTACCAGACGTCGTCGTATGTGATCCGCGTGCTGCAAGGCGCCGGAGACGGCACCGCGCCTTTGCTGTCGATCGACGGCGTGACGCAGCAGGAGCAGTTGATCGCGCTGGTCGACACCGGCCGGACCCACCAGGTGGAGCTGCGCCTACCCTTGCGGCCTGCTATTACTACGAAGGAAGTGCTGTAATGGTTTGCTTAACTTAGTGCGTCAACGTCTTAATAGGCAATGAAAAACGAATTGGTTCGTCATGTCCCTGTCATGCATAGTTGTCAGAATTTTAGGATTCCCAACCGCTGAAAGAAGATGACATGAACAAGTTCGCGCCGCCGTCGAAATTGATGTCGAAGTTGATATCGAAGTTTATATATACGCTGATGCTGTCCGCCGGCTTTGCCGGCGTGGCGCAGGCGTCCAAGGAAGACCACCAGGAGTTCGAGGCGACGCTGCACGCGCCTTTCGTGGCCGACGCCAGGGCCTCGTCCGATCTGCCGGAGGCGCGCACGTTCACGCTGTCGTTCGACTATCCGTTCCTTGAGCAGGCCAAGTCGGTCAGCTGGACGCTGGAGGTGGTCAGTCCGGACGGCGTCACGGTCCAGCAGTGGAAGGGAAAACGTCCGCTCGCGTCGAAACAAGTCGACGTCCGCGTTGCCTGGGACGGGCGCGGCGACGGCGTGATTTTGTCGGACGGGGTCTATCAGGTGCGCATGCGCGCCACCGACGGCGACGAGGAGGTCGAGCAAAGCTGGGAGATCGGTATCGGCAAACGCGCGGCGCAGGCCATGCCGGCGTTCGCGCCGCTGCCGCTGGCACGCCAGCGCGGCGCCGGACCGCGTGCGCCTCGTGGCGACGGCGCGGTGTCGGGCGATGCCGATGGCGCGGCGGCGCGCACCGACTCGGTGGCGTCACCCAGCGCCGTCGGCGCGACGGCATCGCTGCCGTACACCGTCTACCTTGGCAATCTGCACAGCCAGACCAACCACAGCGACGGTGGCGGGGCGCTTGGCAGCTGCACCGGTTCCCAGGCGCCGCAAAGCGCCACGTTCGGCCCGGCCGCCGCCTATGCGTACGCCAAAGGGAAAGGACTCGATTTCCTGATGGCGTCCGAGCACAATCACATGTACGACGGTTCGGACGGCACCAAGCTCACGGCCGATCCGGCCACCGCCAAGGCGCTATTCCAGTCCGGCCTGAGCGCCGCCTCCAAATACAACAGCGCCAATCCCGGCTTCCTCGGCATGTACGGCCTGGAATGGGGCGTCATCAACAACGGCGGCCATCTGAACATCTTCAACCCAAGCGAGTTGCTGGGCTGGGAGAACAACAGCAGCGGCCAACTGCTGGCCGACACCCAGACCACCAAGAACGACTACGCCGCGCTGTACACGCTGATGCGCCAGCGCGGCTGGGTAGGGCAGTTCAACCATCCGTCCACCTCCGGCCAGTTCCTCGTCAACGGCACGGCGCTGGGCTACACGGCCGATGGCGACCAGGCGATGGCGTTGTGCGAAGTGCTCAACACGTCGGCCTTCTCGACCAACACCACCGAGAGCGAGACCGGCCGCAGCACCTACGAGGGCGCGTGCAACAAGGCGCTCGAGGCGGGCTTCCACATCGCCTTCTCGACCAACCAGGACAACCACTGCGCCAACTGGGGCGCCTCGTACACCAACCGCACCGGGGTCTTGATCCCGAGCGGCACCGCCTTGACGTCGGCCAGCATGATCGCCGCGATCAAGGCGCGCCGCGTGTACGCGTCGATGGACAA
>DASVTJ010000240.1:0-2888 GCA_036387635.1 Duganella sp. | reverse complement strand
GCCGCGCCATCCAGTCCGGGCGTGGCCGCGAAGATGTCTGCGATAAAGTCGATAAACACCACCGCCCGCTGCGGCAGCAGGCGCGCGGCCGAATACAAGGCGTTGAGCGGCGTGGGCGCGCCGGCATGCTCGGCCAACACGGCCACCAGCGCGCCGCTGGCAAGCTGCTCGTCCACCATCCACAGCGGCAGATAGCCGATGCCGAGATCGGCGAGCACCGCGCGCCGCACAGCCTCCAGACTATTGACCCGCACCCGGCCGCGCACATGGATTTCGCCGTCCTTGAACGGCCAGCCGCCGCTGCCGAGCAAGGTGTAAATGATGCACTGGTGCTGCAACAGATCGACCGGTTGCACAGGCACGCCGTGCCGCGCCAGATACGCCTTGCCGGCGACGATGATGCGTTCGGAGTTGCCGACGCGCCGGGCCCGCAGGGCGCTGTCCTTGAGCACGCCGCCACGGATGGCGACGTCGATGCCTTCAGCCACCAGATCGACATACGCGTCGCTCAGGCGCAAGTCCAGCTCGATGCCGGGATAGCGCGCCAAAAACGCCGGCATCGCGCCGATGATTTTTTCCGTACCGAGCATCGACGGGCAGGCCACGCGCAGCAAGCCGCGCGGATCACGCTGGCCGCGCGCATCGGACTCGGCTTGCGCAATCACGTCGAGCGCTTGGCGCGCCTGCGCATAGTAGCGCTGCCCCTCCGGCGTGGCCGCCAGCTGGCGTGTGGAACGGTGCAGCAGGCGCGTGCCCAGATCCTGCTCCAGCGACGCGATATGGCGGCTGACGTTGGGCTGACCGATGCCCAACTCGCGGGCCACGGCGGAAAAACTGCCGGTCTCGACCACCCGAACGAAGCATTGCATCCACATTAACTTATTCATTCGCACACCAATCAGAGCCGGACTTATCCAATTAAAGCATAAATATTATGCCGCCGGCCTGTCTTATCGCGCCGGCCGTTCCCCGGCACACTGGCCTCCTTCGTCGAACCGAACCAATTGCAAGGAAACAATCATGTCCAACAAACTCGAAGGAAAAGTCGCGGTGGTCACCGGCGGCACCAGCGGCATCGGCCTGGCCATCGCCAAGCGCTTCGCCGCCGAGGGCGCGCAGATCTACATCACCGGCCGCCGCCAGGCCGAACTGGACGCGGCGGTGCTGGCCATCGGCGGCAGCGCCGTCGGCGCCAGCGTCGACTCGGCGGACCAAACCCAGCTCCAGGCGCTGTTCGACCGCGTCAAGGCCGAACAGGGCAAGCTCGACGTGCTGGTGGCCAACGCCGGCGGCGGTTCGATGCTGCCGCTCGGCCAGATCACCGAGGCGCATTTCGACGACACCTTCGCGCGCAACGTCAAAGGCACCTTGTTCACCGTGCAGACCGCGTTGCCGCTGCTGGGCAAGGGGTCGTCGGTGATCCTGACCGGCTCGACCGCCGGCAGCAGCGGTACCGAAGCGTTCAGCGTGTACGCCGCGTCCAAGGCGGCGGTGCGCTCGTTCGCGCGCAACTGGATACTCGACCTGAAGGGCCGCGAGATCCGCGTCAACACCATCAGCCCCGGTCCGATCAGGACGCCCGGCCTGGTGGAACTGGCCGGCCCGGACGCGGCCCGGCAACAGGGCTTGCTGGATCACTTTGCCTCGCTGATTCCGATGGGCCGGGTCGGCGAACCGGACGAGATCGCCAAGGCGGCGGTGTTCCTGGCCACCGACGACGCCAGTTTCGTCAACGGCATCGAATTATTCGTCGATGGCGGCATGGCGCAAATCTAACCAGGCGCCGGTGCGCCGGTGTCGCTGTCGCGCCGCTACAATTCCAGCGGCCGCGGCTCGCCCAGCATGTAGCCCTGGGCGTAGTCGACGCCGATCTCGGTCAGCTTGTCGAGCGTTTCGCGGTCGTTGACGAATTCGGCGATGGTCTGGCGCCCCATGATGTGGCTGATGTCGTTGGTGAAACGCACCATCTCGAAGTCGACGGTGCTGCTGGTCATCATCTGGATGAACGAGCCGTCGATCTTGACGTAGTTGACCGGCAGCTGCTTCAGGTACGCGAACGAGGCCATACCGGTGCCGAAGTCGTCCAGCGCGAAGCAGCAGCCCAGGCGCTGCAGCGCCAGCACGAACGAAAGCGTGTTTTGCAGGTTGGCAAAAGCGCCGGTCTCGGTGATCTCGAAGCACAGCTTGTGCGGCGGCATCGACATGGCGCGGATGCGCCCGACCGCGTATTGCTGGAAGGCGGAATCGGAAAGCGCCCGCTGCGACAGGTTGATGGTGCACAATTGCAGCTGGGCCACGTGCTCGGGGTGGCGCTCGAGCCAGGCCAGGCTGCGGTCGAGCACCCAGCGGTCGACCTCCTGCATGATGTCGTAGCGCTCGGCGGCCGGCAGAAAACAGTTGGGGCCGACCGGTCCGGAGGCGCCGTCCCTCATGCGCAGCAAGATTTCGTAATGCAGGCCGCCGCGGTCGCCCTTGCCGAGCGCGTGGATCGGCTGGTAATACAGTTGCAGTTCGTCGTTGCGGAAGGCGTCGCCGAGGCGCTTGACCCAGTACATGTCGTTGCGCCGCTGGCGCATCTCGGCGCCGCCACCCTGCTGCAGGAACACCCGGTTGCGTCCGCTCTCCTTGGCGATGTAGCAGGCGTGGTCGGCCTGGCGCAACGCCTCCTCCATCGTCGTCGTGGTGCCGTCGAGCGGCGTCAGGCCGATGCTCACGCCCAGCCGGAACACTTGGTTCTTGCAGATGTAGCGGAAATTGCGCGTCGTCTCGAGCAGCTTGTTGGCCACCACCATCGCCTCGTCGACCGTGCAATGCTCGACGATCAGCGCGAACTCGTCGCCGCCGATGCGCGCCAGCGTGTCGCGCTCGCGCACGTGGGCGCCGTACGC
>DASVTJ010000239.1:0-3814 GCA_036387635.1 Duganella sp. | reverse complement strand
GGGATCGGTCCGGCATGATGAGTACTTTGGTCAATACATTCGCGCCGTTCGACGACGCGTTGAAGGCGGCCTTCGAGGCCAATCTGGTGCTGGCCTTGCGCGAGGACGTCGGCGACGGCGACCTGACCGGCCTGCTGGTGCCTGCCGGCAGCCGCTCGACCGCGCGCGTCATCGTGCGCGAGGCGGCGGTGCTGTGCGGCGCGCCGTGGTTCGAGGGCGTGATGCACGCGCTGCAAGCCGGCATCGAAGTCGATTGGCACTACGCGGAAGGCGACATGATGAGCGCCGACAGCCTGGTGTGCACGATCCAGGGGCCGGCGCGGGCGTTGCTGACGGCCGAGCGGGCGGCGCTGAACTTCCTGCAATTGCTGTCGGGCGTGGCCACCGCTACCCGTCAATATGTCGACCTGATCGCCGGCACCAACGCGGCCATCCTCGACACCCGCAAGACCTTGCCGGGCTTGCGTCTGGCGCAAAAGTACGCGGTGCGCGTGGGCGGGGGCAAGAATCAGCGTCTGGCGCTGTACGACGGCATCCTGATCAAGGAAAACCATATCGCCGCCGCTGGCGGGGTCACCAATGCGGTGCTGGCGGCGCAGCGCCTCGACAAGGGTGTGTCGATCCAGGTGGAGGTGGAAAGCCTGAACGAGCTCAACGAAGCATTGGCGGCGGGCGCCGTCTCGATCCTGCTCGATAATTTCAGCAGCGAGATGATGCGCGAAGCGGTGGTAATCAACGCGGGACGGGCGCTGCTGGAGGCGTCGGGCGGCATCAACTTCGCCACCGTGCGGGCGATCGCCGAAACCGGCGTCGATCGCATTTCCATCGGTAGCTTGACCAAGGACATCCGCGCGGTTGACTATTCTTTGCGAATTGTCAACTAGTATATTTCAACAATAAGTTTGTAAAAGATGATTTAAAGATAATATAATCTGGCTTGTTTTTTTGATACTATTAAACAAGGAGCTAGCTAGATGAAATTGCATCACATTGCAGGTGTTGTCGCGTTGTTGGGTTTGGCAGGAGCGGCGCAGGCCGATGGGTTCGCCAACGGTGGGTTCGAGTCGGGTAGTACGAGTGGCTGGGTCACCGGCGGCGGGTATCGCGGTGGCAGCCCGAACGCGGCGATCACGCCGGCCGACTTTCTGCCGGGCGGCGCCCTGAATCAAGATGGCGGCGAGCGCGGCGCGGTCATCGACAAGGGTTATGTCGATGCGAACGTCGGTGGTTTGCTCGGCTCTACCGTCCTCAACGGTAATTATGCATACCGCGCGGAGAACACTTCCAGCGGCGGCTTCGGCACCGCCATCAGCCAGCAAGTCAAGAATTACACCGACAGCGATATTTATTTTGGCTGGAAGGCTGTGCTGGAAAACGGCGGCCACGCCGAAGACGAGTCGGCTGTGATGATGCTGACCTTGACCGACAACACCACCGGCAAGCTGGTTCTGAGCCGCACCTATAACGCCGGCGATGGCGGCGGCGGCGTCGATGGCCGCTTCATGTCGGCAGGCGAATTCTTTTACACGCCGCAATGGCAGATCGAGAAGCTGAGCATCGACCAGTCGTTGTCCGGCCACGATTTCACATTGTCGCTGCTGGCGGCCGACTGCGAGCCGACCGGCCACACCGGCTATGCCTATCTGGACGGTTTCGGCGCGTACGTGCCGCCGGTGCCGGAACCTGAAACCTACGGCATGCTGCTGGCCGGCCTGGGCATGTTGGGCCTGGTAGCGCGCCGCAAGAACTCCAGCGCCGCTTGATCGCACGCCACCCTGTATAGGGTGAACCAGTAGTGGCACAAGGCGGATCGGCGTTTGCGAATCCGCTTTGTCGCAAAACGGACGCGCGCCTTTTCTTGCCGCTAACCGGCTATCGCGATGGTTCGGTTGCTTTCCCGTAGACGCCGATTCCCCAGTATCGACTGTCGTGCCTTGTACCGGCGACCCAGCCCGACGCCTGCAGTTCCTTCCCGATCAGGCGATTCATGATGCCGTGCCCGACCAGAAGCACGGGACCATCGTTGGCCGCCGAAATCAGTTGTTGAGCGGCTGCATTGGCGCGTTGTCTGGTGGTGCTTAGCGAAACCGCACCACGCGAATACCCAAAGATCCACAGCACCCGGAAAAACACAGCCCAGACATGAGGCGGCAAGTGCGGTGCCCGCCAGTTTGCATGCGGAAGTTCCGCCTCCGCGAAGAGCGAATCTTCCATCGAAGCGACATGGCCGAGCGCTCGCACCGATGACATCGCACGAACTGCGTTGCTTGTCGCGATCAGATTTGCGGACCCTGCGGCCACCGCGCATTCCGCCGGGATTGCGTCAACCTCGATGTCGGAGACGTTGTAGTGTTCAATCCATTGCTTCATGCCAAACGGCGTCACCCATCGCGCCTTCGCTAGCCGGGGTTTGCCGTGCCGCATCAGTGTAATCTGCATGTATAGCGTGCCTTTGTGGAGCGCGCCTTGTTCAGCGCGCCGCGATATCCTTGCGCATGCGCGTCAGCGCCACCCTTAGTTGCCCCGGCAAGGTGAGCTCGAACGTCTCCACTTCAGTGAAACCACACGCCAGATACAGCGGCACGCCCGGCATGGTGGCGGCCAGTTCGAGTGCCTGGAAACCGGCATCGGCGGCGGCACCGGTGCAGTGCTGTAGCAGCAGCCGACCCAGACCCTGGCGCGCGGCCGACGGTTCGACGAAAAAGGCGCGGATGCGTGCCGGTTGGCTGGCCGGGTCGAGCAGGGCGTCGACCCCTTGCTTGGCGTGGTCGGCGCCGAACAGCGTGCTGCGTTTGCTCCAGCCGCCGCAGGCGACCAGCCGGCCTTGCTGTTCGACCAGAAAATACGTTTGGTCGACCACCAGTTGCGTGTCAACGCCGAACACATGCCGCGTGATCGCGCGCGCCTGCTCGCCGGTGTAAAAACCTTCGCTCAGCGCGATGCCGGAGCGCTGGATCAGCGCTTCCATGGCGGGGATGTCGGCGGCGAGCGCGGCGCGTACGGTCGGCATCGAACCGCCCTAGCCGCGGCGCGGCGGCGCCAGGATGCTCGGCAACGCCTTCGGCAACGTCTCGGGATAGTCGCGGCTGAAGTGCAGGCCGCGGCTTTCGCGCCGTTGCAGCGCGCTGTTGACGATCAGGCTGGCGACATCGACCAGGTTGCGCAGCTCCAGCAAATCGTGCGTGATGCGGAAGTTGCGGTAGTACTCGTCGATTTCCTCCTTCAGCAGCGCGATACGGTGCTGCGCCCGCTCCAGCCGCTTGGTGGTGCGCACGATGCCGACGTAATTCCACATGAAGCGGCGCAGCTCGTCCCAGTTGTGGGAGATCACCACTTCCTCGTCGGCGTCGGTGACGCGGCTTTCATCCCAATCCGGCAGATACGGCACTTCGCCCTTTTCCTTGGACGCGATGTCGCGCGCGCAGGCGCTGCCGATGACCACGCATTCGAGCAGCGAATTGCTGGCCAGGCGGTTGGCGCCGTGCAGGCCGGTGCAGGCCGTCTCGCCCACCGCGTACAGGCCGGGCAGGTCCGTGCGGCCGAACAGGTCGGTGACCACGCCGCCGCACGTGTAGTGCGCGGCCGGCACGATCGGGATCGGCTGCTTGGTGATGTCGATGCCCAGTTCCAGGCAGCGCGCGTAGATGGTGGGGAAGTGTTCGATCAGGAATGCGGCCGGCTTGTGGCTGATATCCAGATGGACGTAATCGAGGCCGCGTTTTTTGATCTCGAAGTCGATCGCGCGCGCCACCACGTCGCGCGGCGCCAGTTCGGCGCGCTCGTCGTGGGCCAGCATGAAGCGCGTGCCGGCGGC
>DASVTJ010000238.1:0-3123 GCA_036387635.1 Duganella sp. | reverse complement strand
AGCGTGGCGTCGTCCGGCGTGCTGGCGCTGCGCGCGAAAAAAGAGGCGGGCAGCGCCTTCGCCGGCACCAACGCGACCAGCCACTGCCTGTGGGGCGACGAGGCGTTCGAACACGATGCGCCGAGCTGGAAGTACACGCTGGTCGGTTACTCCATCCACCACGCCAGTTCGCTCTTTTGGGCGGCGCTGTTCGAGCGCACCGCCTCCAAGGTGCTCGACCGTCAATCGGTCGGCTCGACCGTCGCGGCCGCCGCCGCGGCATCCGCCGTCGCTTGCTTCGTCGATTACCAGCTGACGCCGAAGCGCCTGCAACCGGGCTTTGAGGAGCGGGTGTCGCGCGGTTCGCTGGCGCTGGTGTACGCCGCATTCGGCATCGGCCTGGCGGCGGGCGCCTTGATCAACCATCGCGACAAGTCTGGAACCTGATGGCGCTGGCGGCTTTCGACGACGAGGTACTGGCCGAGGCCAGGGGGTTCAACCGCAAGCTGGCCTGGGCGCCGCGCTTCAAGATCCGTAACCGGGTCATGCCGCTGGTGATCCAGTCGCTGCTGCGCCTGTCGCAGGTCGGTGGGACGCGCAAGTTGGCGAAGGCCGGTATCGGCGTGGAACTCCGCCATGCCGAGAGGGATGGTTCGCGGGTGCCGCTGCGCATCCTGCGAGGCGCCGGCCCGGTGCGTGGCGTGGTGCTCGATTTCCACGGCGGCGGTTGGGTCATCGGCAACGCCGAGATGAACGATGCACTGAATAGCGCCATGATCGCGGCCTGCGGCGTGGTGGTGGTGTCGGTCAGTTATCGGCTGGTGCCGTCAACGCCCATCGCCGGCGTCATGGACGATTGCCTGGCCGCAGCGCGCTGGCTGCTGGAGGGTGGCATGCCGGAGTACGCGCGGCTGCCCGTCTATGTCGTGGGTGAATCCGCCGGCGGGCATCTGGCGGCGGCGACGCTGTTGCGGCTCAAGGCCTGGCCGGCGCTGCTGGCGCGTATCGACGGGGCGATTCTATATTACGGCGTGTACGATCTGGCCGGCAGTGCCAGTGTGCATGGCGCCGATGCCGGTACCCTGGTGCTGGACGGGCCGGGGATGGTGGCCGGTTTGCGCATGCTGACACCCGGTCTGAGCGACGCCGAGCGCCGCGCGGCGCCCTTATCGCCGCTGTACGGCGACTTGTCGGGCCTGCCGCCCGCGTTGATGTTTGCCGGTCAACTCGATCCGCTGCGGGACGACAGCGAGCAGATGGCGCGGCACTGGGGGCAGGTCGCCGATGTCGAGATGCATCTGGTGCCCGAGGCGCCGCACGGTTTCATCCGTTTCCCGACGCGCATGGCGGCGCTGGTGACGGCGTGTAGCCATGAATGGCTGCGCGCCCGGTTGAGTCGCGTGGTGCCGGCCGAGGCCGGTGACTTTGCAACCTCGTGATGATTTTTTTTCTTCGATAGAAGAGTCGATCCAGTCCGCGGCAGAATTCCTCTCAATTGCCACTATTCCTCTATCTTCGAGGCCTCCGTTTTCGGGGAGGCATGCGAGTAGAGGCACCGCAAGCACGGCGGCTTGCTACCTGGTTTGGGGAAGCGCGCAGGCGATGACGTAGTCGCCGCCGATCGCCGAGCCTCACGCGACCGATGAAGAAAATGGCAGCAAAACATTGTGCCCCTGATGGCTACTGTCGATATGGCAGTACTTCCGATGTGATCAGACCAGCGCCGGCCAGCGTGTAATACCACGAGCCGCCAATAAGCCAGCGACGCCCGCCACCAAAAGCACTGTGCCGCAGAGAAGTTCCGCGACTCCGATGAGCGCCAGGATTCTCGTTTCCATGTGTTTTGCCGTTCCACTTTCTTCGTTGTCTGAACCGGCGCCATGGCATTGATCGCTCTGTGGTGGTGCACTAATTTCGGTGTGTAAATCGTTCGCCAAACTGGAGGAGCTGGTTGTCCGGTGCGCCTTGTCCGAGAACAAAATTTCCAGATTTCGTACGGTTCGATTTGATGTCGGGCCGTTCGGAAATGTTGGCTTAAATTGATATTTTGCAAAGGCTATCAAGATAGGATTTTCTTTCCTTCAAGCGTAAGTATCATGGAGCAATCGCTACACGAATCATTCATACGTGGCTTGTAGTAACAACGCGAGAGCTTCTTCGACAGCTATGAATATCCTCCAAATTATTCGAATTCTTATGTCCAGGAATAAGATCGTCATGCTGACGATCCTTCTGACTGCGCTCGCGGCCGTGACAATGAGCGTTATCTGGCCCAAAACCTATAAAGGTACGACGCTGATTATCATGGCCTATAAAGCCCCTGATCCAATCTCGGGGCTGACTGTGCCTGTGCAACTGGTGCCAAATTACGTCGCCACCCAGGTGGATATTCTGGGTAGTAAAAGCGTGGCGCTGAACGTCGTCGATCGACTTAAACTAATCGATGATGAAGAGAATCGCAGGCTGTGGATGAACACATCGCGTGACGCCGATATCCGCGATTGGATCGCGGAGCGCTTGATGAAGAATCTCGATATCACCGCGTCGCGCGAAAGCAGTGTGCTGACCGTGGTCTACAAGGCGAACACGCCCCAAAAAGCGGCCGCGCTCGCCAACGCTTTTGCGCATGCCTATCAGCAAATGGACCTGCAGTTAAAGGTGGAACCGCTACAAAACGCCGGCGCCTATTTGAATCAGCAACTGGTTCTCGCGCGCAGGCAGTTGGAGGAGACGCAAAAACGCTACGCTGATTTTCAGCAGGCAAATGGAGTGCTAAGCGGTGATACCAGTGGCGACGATTTGGAGTCGACCTTGCTGGCCGGGTTGACCGCGCAGGTCGCCGAGGTCGAGGCAAGACTGTTGGAGGCCGAATCCCGCCAGCAGCTGGTTACCGGCGGAGCCGCCGCGTCGTCGCCGGAGGTGCTGGGCAACCCGCTGATACAAACCTTGGGCAACAATGTCGCGGTCGCGCGCTCACGATTGGCGGCGACGGCGCTTAGACATTCGCATGCGCACCCGAACTATTTAAGCGACAAAGAAAATCTGGAGGTAGCCCAGTCCGAGCTGGCAAAGCAGTCAGCCTTGATAACGACCAGCGTCGTCAGCGCGGCCGCCGCCCTGAGAACGCGCCTCGATAGCCTTCGC
>DASVTJ010000237.1:0-1778 GCA_036387635.1 Duganella sp. | reverse complement strand
GTTGCGCCAGCGGTCGGCCGCGTTGAAACCACCCTTGGTCGCGTCCATGTTCAACAGCACGTTGCCTGTAAAGGCGCCGTAGCCGTCGGCGGCCGCGAACAGATTGAGTCGGCCCCAGCCTTCAGGATCGTCCATCACCGGATAGCCGGAGGCCACCGCCGTGGTTTTGAGCACCACGCGGCGCTGGGCGTCGGTCAGGTACGGCAGGCGGGTTTCCAGCAGCACTTCGGCGCCCTTCGGCACCGAGGCGGGCGCGGTGGTCGGCGCGATCGGCGCGAAACCGTAGGTCATGCGGCGCAGGTAGTTGGCCTTGTTGGTGGCGTAGTCGGAGAAGCGGTCGCTGCCCGATTGGGCGAATGCGGTGAACGTGGTTGGCGTGGTCGAGGTCGCGGCCATCAGGGTGCTGTGCGCCTGCGCGTAGCCGGCCGACTTCTTGGCGGCGTTGGCCGGGTCGACCATGGCGGCGGCGACCACCGCTTGCGCGTGGATGCGGCCGCTAAGCACGTCGAGCGGCGAGTGCATGCCGGCCAGGATGCGCGACTCGCCCAGTTCCAGGCCGCGGCTGATGATTTCCTGATAGCGCTCCGGCACCGCGTAGGCCATCGCCAGCGCGTTGCGCACCGATTCGGCCGAGTGGCCGCTGGTGAAACCGCCGTCGGTGGTCGGCGTCGGGCTCTTGGCCGGGTTCAGCGCCGGCAGCACCTGCACCGCGCTGCTCCAGCGATAAGGGCGCGCATATTTATAGAAGCGCTTGGCCGGCTCGGTCGAACCGTTGGCGCCGACCATGTTGACCAGATCGACCACGGCGCCGAAGCTTGGATTGGCGCTGCCGCCGACACCGTTGTTGTTGCCGCCGTCGTTGTACAGCACGGTGGTGGCGTCGGCCGGGATCGCGGTGATGGTGGTGGTTTGCTGGGCGGCGGCGCGCCAGGCGCTGGTGAGCGGACCCATGCCGTCGCTGACGCTGTAGCCCTTGTTGCGGCGGTCGTCCAGATAGGCGGCCAGCGCCTGTTGCGGCGTGCGGTTGGCGGTGGCTTTGACGACGTAGTCGATATTGGCGTTGTGGACGGCCTGGTTGACGATGGTGCCGCCATTGGTGCCGTCGTCGGGCACGCCGGTCCAGGCCGACGCGGCCACGGCCGGGAAGTTGCCGACGGCCGGCGCGGTCACGCCGGCGTCGACCAGTTCGGTCAATGGTTTCCAGATTTGCAGCATGCCGGCGAGCACGCGCACGCCGGCGTTCGTTTCCAGCGTCGCGTAGCGGGCGTCGCCGCGCTGGTTGGTGGCGGCGGTGTCGACAAAGGCGGTGACGGCCGGCAGCGGGGCCACCTCGGCCGCGCCCTGGTCGGCCGGGGCCGCCGGAAGGACCACGACCTGATCGTCGTTGCTGGAACCGCCGCAGGCGCTCAGGGCGACGGCGATGCTGATGGCGAGGATGAGGGGGCGCGACGGAACGAGATGCATGTGGTTATCCAATGGCTGAAGTAAAAAGGCCATAGAGTAATGTCGTCATATGACAACGCGATTACGCCGCGCTTCTGGAACCGCTCCCACTTCAAAATAAACCAGAGGCGGGTTTTGGAGTTCTGATATGCACTACAATGTGCGGGTGAAAAAGCTATTGCTCATCCTGCTGCTGACCATACTGCCGATCCAGTACGCCTGGTCGATGGCGGCCGTCTATTGCCAGCATGAGCCGGCCAAGGTATCGCATTTCGGCCACCACGGCCATCAGCACCAGGCGCAGTCCGACGAAGACCCGGACCATGGCAAACCAG
>DASVTJ010000236.1:0-2708 GCA_036387635.1 Duganella sp. | reverse complement strand
CCGCAGCCCAGGTTCACCAGGCGGCCTTCGGCCAGCAGGATGATGCGCTTGCCCGACGGGAAGATCACGTGGTCGACTTGCGGCTTGATGTTTTCCCAGGTGTACTTCTTGAGCGCGGCGACGTCGATTTCGTTGTCGAAGTGGCCGATGTTGCAGACGATGGCTTGGTCTTTCATGGCCAGCATGTGCTGCTCGGTCAGGATGTGATAGTTGCCGGTGCAGGTGACGAAGATGTCGCCGTGTTCGGCGGCGTAGTCCATCGTCACGACGCGGTAGCCTTCCATCGCCGCCTGCAACGCGCAGATCGGATCGATTTCGGTGACCCACACTTGCGCCGACAGCGCGCGCATGGCCTGGGCCGAGCCCTTGCCGACGTCGCCGTAGCCGGCGATGACGGCGACCTTGCCGGCGATCATGACGTCGGTGGCGCGCTTGATGCCATCGACCAGCGATTCACGGCAGCCGTACAGGTTGTCGAACTTCGACTTGGTGACGGAGTCGTTGACGTTGATGGCCGGGAAGGCCAGCTTGCCTTCTTTGTGCATCTGGTACAGGCGGTGCACGCCGGTGGTGGTCTCTTCGGTCACGCCCATGATGTGCGGCAGACGCTTGGAGTACCAGGCCGGGTCGATCACCAGGTGCGCCTTGATGGCGTTGAACAGGCAGATCTCTTCTTCCGAACCGGGCGCGGCCAGCACCGAGATGTCTTTTTCGGCGCGCGCGCCCAGGTGCAGCAGCAACGTGGCGTCGCCGCCATCGTCGAGGATCATGTTCGAATAGACGGCGTTGCCGGCGGCATCTGCCGGCCAGTCGAAGATGCGGTGGCTGTAGTCCCAGTACTCGTCGAGCGTTTCGCCCTTGATGGCGAACACAGGCGTGCCGGCGGCGGCGATGGCGGCGGCGGCGTGGTCCTGGGTCGAGTAGATGTTGCACGACGCCCAGCGCACTTGCGCGCCCAGCGCTTCGAGCGTCTGGATCAGCACGGCTGTCTGGATGGTCATGTGCAGCGAACCGGTGATGCGCGCGCCCTTCAACGGCTGGGCGGCGGCGAATTCCTCGCGAATGGCGATCAGGCCAGGCATTTCGGTTTCGGCGATCTTGATTTCTTTGTCACCCCATGGCGCCAGGGAAATATCGGCGACGAGGTAGTCTGGTGCGGATTTGAGTACGGCGTTCATCACGCCCTCCTTTCAGTTAGAAAAAAGTAACGTGAGCGCGGTTGCAGATTCCGAGCCTGGCGAATGGTGGCATTCGTCGCAACGCTCCTCGGACATGCATTCTAGCACCACCTTGATGCGGGTCGCTACCGGACACGCCAAATAAGCTGGGTCAAAGCAGGTTCAAGCAGCTTCAAGCAGGTTCAAACAACGCCACGCCGGGGCTGCAAACAGCCCCGGCCTTGGGTTTATTTCAGGCCGGCGGCTTCGCGCAGCAGCGCGGCCTTGTCGGTGCGCTCCCACGTGAATTCCGGCTCTTCGCGGCCGAAGTGGCCGTATGCTGCGGTCTTGGCGTAGATCGGACGCAGCAGGTCGAGCATCTGCACGATGCCTTTCGGACGCAGGTCGAAGTGCGCCATCACCAGCGCGGCGATCTTGTCGTCCGGAATGACGCCGGTGCCTTCTGTGTAGACCGTGATGTTGATCGGGCGGGCGACGCCGATGGCGTAGCTGACCTGCACCTGGCACTGGCGCGCCAGACCGGCCGCAACGACGTTTTTAGCGACATATCGCGCCGCGTAGGCCGCCGAACGGTCCACTTTCGTAGGATCCTTGCCGGAGAACGCGCCGCCGCCGTGCGGGCTGGCGCCTCCGTAGGTGTCGACGATGATCTTGCGCCCGGTCAGGCCGCAGTCGCCCTGCGGTCCGCCGATGACGAAGCGGCCGGTCGGATTGACCAGGTATTTGGTGTTTTCCAGCCATTCACGCGGCAGCACCTGCTTGATGATCTCCTCGATCACCGCTTCCTCGATCTGCTTGTGCTGCATTTCCGGCGCATGCTGGGTCGACAGCACGACGGTGTCGACCGCGACCGGACGGCCATTGACATAGCGCAGCGTGACTTGCGATTTGGCATCCGGGCGCAGCCATGGCAGGCGGCCATCCTTGCGCAGTTGCGACTGGCGCTCGACCAGCCGGTGCGCGTAGTGGATCGCGGCGGGCATCAGCTCGGCGGTCTCGTCGCAGGCGTAGCCGAACATCAGGCCCTGGTCGCCGGCGCCCTGGTCCAGGTCGAGGCCGGCGCCTTCGTCGACGCCCTGGGCGATGTCGGGCGACTGCTTGTCGTAGGCCACCAGCACCGCGCAACCGCGGTAATCGATGCCATAGTCGGTGTTGTCGTAGCCGATGCGCTTGATCGTTTCGCGCGCGACTTGAATATAATCAACGTTGGCGTGCGTGGTGATTTCGCCGGCCAGCACGACCAGGCCGGTGTTGCACAGGGTTTCGGCGGCGACGCGCGCTTTCGGGTCCTGCTCGAGGATGGCGTCAAGGATGGCATCCGAGATTTGGTCGGCGACCTTGTCGGGATGGCCTTCCGAGACGGATTCGGAAGTGAAAAGATAATCGTTAGACATCGCAAGCTCCTGATACGTGTAACTGGTTAAGGGATTGTTGTCGCTCACCAGTACGGCTTGCGACGCTTTAGCGATATTTATATTCCGCTTCGCAAGTTGTCTATTAACTCAGCGGTTACTGCATACGTGGTATTTT
>DASVTJ010000235.1:0-2450 GCA_036387635.1 Duganella sp. | reverse complement strand
CGGCGTCAGCTTCATGCCGCCGCCCTGCGACAGCGCATCCTTGAAGCGCACCGCGTTCGGCAGCGAGAACGGCGGCACCAGCCGCTTGACGTTGCGCACCACGAAGTTGACCAGCATGCCCTTGGGGCCGCCGAGCATTTCGCCGATGCTGCCGACCACGATGTGCTTGATCTGCGTGCGCGGCAACACCTGCTCCAGCGTGGTGGCGAAGTTTTCCAGAATGATGATCGCTTCGCAGCCGGCGTCGTTGAGCTGGTGCTCCAGCTCGCGCGGCGTATACAGCGGATTGATGTTGACCACCGTGTAGCCGGCGCGCAGGATGGCGGCGATCGCGATCGGATATTGCAGCAGGTTCGGCAGCATGATGCCGACCCGCGCGCCCTGCTTCATGGCGCGGCTTTGCAGCCATGCGCCCAGGCGCTTCGAGTGCGCGTCGACGTCGGCGTAGGTGAGGAACTTGTCCATGCAGACGTAGGCGTTGCGGTCCGCGAACTTATGGAACGACTCCTCGAGCAACTGCACCAGCGACCGGTACTGAGCCGTGTCCACCTCGGTCGGCATGCCCGGCGGATAGGACTTCAACCAGATTTTCTCCATCCTGTGCCCCTCGTCTCATTATCGTTTTCGTGGTCGTCGGCATACAACGCCGCGTCAGGGCCGGGGTGTCGTCTGCGCGAACTGCCTGAGCCTGCTTATGATGCGATGCTATCGGGCAGCACGCCCTTACGCAAGCGCATTTAAGCATAATTAGAACATCGCTTCTAACGGCTTTTTATGCTGCAGGGCAGCATCAAGGCGCGCTTTGCGCGGCGGAGGCCTGCTGCTCGGAACGCTTGATGCGTTCCTCCTCCAGCGTGGCAAGGCGGGTGAGATGGTCGAGCCGTTGTTGACGTTGAGCGAAATCAAGCAAAGCTAATTTTTGCGCTGCACCATAAAATCGCACGAACGTTCGCTCCTGCTTCATCAGCTCGCGGAAGGCGGGCAAATAATCGTGGTAAGTTCCCACAGCGCTGAGGTGGGCGTTGGTCAGCGGCTCGGCAAACCAGCGGTCGTAACCGGCGTAGCCGCCCCAGCTTTCCTTGAGCTTTTGGTAGTCCGACTTCAAATGGGCGAAGATGCGGGCCTTTTCGGCGCGGCGGTGGCGCGTGCTGGTTTTGCTGGCGTAGTTATCGGCCAGCATTTTGCGGTGGCGGATCAGCAGCGCCAGAAAGTCCTGGCGGCGCGCGTTGTTTTTCACATAGCTGATGCGCATTTCGTCGGTGCCGTACAACTCCAGCCAGCGCTGCACGCCGGCCTCTTCGACGGCGGTGGCGAAGCTTTCGTTGAATTGGGTATCGCCCTGCACGTACACGACCTGGTGCGACAGCTCATGGAACACCATGCGCGCCAGCTCGGCATCGGAATAGTTGATGAAGGTCGACAGCAGCGGATCGCTGAACCAGCCCAGGGTGGAATACGCCGGCACGCCGCCGATCTGGACGTCGTTGCCCTCGTCGCGCAGCTCGTCGGCGTAGGCGCTGGCGTCGGCCTTGCTGTAGTAGCCGCGATAGCTGACGCAGCCGGCGATCGGGAAACACCACTGGATCGGCCGCAGCGACAGCTCCGGCGTGGCCACCACGTTCCACAGCACAAACGGACGTGACAGCGCGGCGTAGTTCTTGTAGCTGGCGTTGTTGGGAAGGCCCAGTTCCTGCACCGCGAAGCGGCGGATCAGCAGGGCTTTTTCGAGGCGGGCCTTGAGGCGGGGATCGGTGTTGGGATCACCGAGCCAGTCGTCGATCGGACGGGCATCCGACCACAGCGCGTACTGGCCTTGCGCGGCCTGTACGTAGTACCGCAGCTGGGCGCAACCGGCCAGCAAAAGTACCGAGCATGCCGCCGCGACCCAGTATCTGGCTCGCATCAGACGGCGTAAAAAATTGCGCATATGCTACCTTCAAGCAACGAATCTTTCGACTTGAACTAGTGTATCGTAAAAAGTCGGGGCGCGGCCCATATCTGTCAGGCGCTGGCTGGTGACCTCGTTGGCGTTCTTGCCATCCCGGCCTAGCTTCTTCCACCACACTGACAAACCGACCACCAGCCCCGCGCGGGCCTTGTCGGTGACGCGCGCCTTGGCGATAAAAGTGCCCCTGTCATTGTAGATGCGCACCATTTCGGCGTCCACAATCCCCCGTTCGGCGGCATCGTCCGGATGGATGTCGAGGTGCGGTTCCCCCTCCGCCGAGCGCAAACTCTTGACGTTTACAAATGTCGAATTCAAAAAGTTTCGGGCTGGCGGCGAGATCATCGCCAGTGGATATTTTTTCGCAAGTTGAGGGTTGCTAGCAACAGATTCGTACGGAGGTAGATAAGTCGGCAACGGATCGAGTCCGTCGGCGGCCATCGCGGCCGAATAGAACTCGCATTTGCCCGACGGCGTCGTGAAGCCGCCCTGCGCGAACGGGGCC
>DASVTJ010000234.1:0-36150 GCA_036387635.1 Duganella sp. | reverse complement strand
GATGGTGGCGCCGGTGCTCAACGCCAAAGGCGAGGTGGTGTGCGTGCTCAACGGCGTGCTGCGGCTCTACAAGGACAACGTGCTCGGCAACCTGCGCACCGCCAAGGTCGGGCGCAACGGCTACTATTTCGCGCTCACCCGCGGCGCCCGGCCGGTGTACGTGCTCCATCCGGACGCCAGCCGCCTGCTGCAGCCGCGCCAGGCGGGCGCCAACCCGGCCACCACGCGCGCGCTCAACGACGGCTTCGAGGGCACGGTCGACACCCTCAACGGCGCCGGCGAGCGCGCCCTCAACAGCTACAAGACGCTCAAGTCGGTCGACTGGGTGCTGGCCGCCTCGCTGCCGGCCGAGGAGGCGTTCGAGCCGTTCGACGGCGTGCTCTCGCGCGTGCTGGCCTGGAGCGCGGTGGCGGCGATCCTGTCGGCCCTGCTGATCGGCTGGCTCACATTGCGGCTGCTGGCGCCGCTGGGCAAGCTGCGCGACGCCATCGTGGCGCTGCGCGGCGACGCCCCGCACTTCGCGCCGCTACCGGTGCATGTCGACGACGAGGTGGGGCAGCTGACGGTCGCCTTCAACAACCTGATGCGCGACCGCCTGGCCGCCGACGCCCGCCTGCAAAGCCTGCTCGAGTTCGCGCCCAACGCGATCGTCGTGGTCGGCGTCGACGGCCGCATCGAAACCTTCAACCGCGAGGCCGAGCGGCGCTTCGGCTACGGCCGCGGCGAGATCCTCGGCCAGCCGCTCGAGACGCTGGTGCCGGCTGCGCTGCGGGCCCGGCATGTGGAGCACCGCGTCAAGTTCTTCGCCGACCGCCTCAGCGCCGAGCCGGTGCGCATGGGCGGCGACGCCGTGCTGTACGGCCTGCGCCGCGACGGCAGCGAGTTCCCGGTCGAGATCAACCTGAGCGCGGTGCGCACCGACCAGGGCACCAAGGTGCTGGCCGTGATCGCCGACATCACCGAGCGGCGCCGCTTGCAGCTGGAGGTGGAGGCGCGCGCGCTGGAGCTGGAACGGGAGCGCGACCGCGCCGAGGCCGCCAACCGCGCCAAGAGCGAGTTCGTGGCCAACATGAGCCACGAGATCCGCACGCCGATGAACGCGGTGCTGGGCATGGCCTACCTGCTGGGCAAAACGGCGTTGACCACGCAGCAGCGCAAGTACCTGAACATGGTGCGGATGTCGGGTCAGTCGCTGCTGGGCATCCTCAACGACGTGCTCGACTTTTCCAAGATCGAGGCGCGCCACATGGCGTTGTCGCCGGTCGAGTTCGAACTGGACGCGACCATGGATTCGCTGGCGACGATGATGACGATGAACGCCGGCGACAAGGAGCTGGAACTGGCGATCAGCGTCGAGCCGTCGGTGCCCAAGCGGCTGCGCGGCGACGCCATGCGGCTGCAGCAGATCCTGGTCAACTTGGCCGGCAACGCCATCAAGTTCACCGCGCAGGGCGAGGTGGTCGTCAGCGTCGAGCTCGACTCGCTCGACTCGCTCAACGGCGGCGGCCACCTTGCGCGGCTGCGCTTCGAGGTGCGCGACACCGGCATGGGCATGACCGACGAGCAGCTGGGACAATTGTTCAAGGCCTTCTCGCAGGGCGACCAGAGCATCACGCGGCGCTTCGGCGGCACCGGCCTGGGCCTGGCCATCACCAAGCGCTTGATCGAGCTGATGGGCGGCAACATCGCGGTCGACAGCGCGCCGGGACGCGGGTCGAAATTCTGGTTCAGTTTGCCATTCGAGGTGTTGCCGGAGCAGCCCGGCGAACGCCGCAAGCCGGCGCTGGGCAAGCTGCGCCTGCTGGTGGTCGACGATAGCCGCACCAGCCGCGAACTGATCGCCAAGCTGATCCGGGCGTGGGGCTGGCATGCCGACGAGGTCGATTCCGGCGAGGCCGCGCTCGAGCGCTTCCGGCGCGGCCTGGCGGCCGGGCACGCCTACGACGTGGTGCTGGCCGACTGGCACATGCCCGGCATGGACGGGCTGGCCACGGCCAAGGGCATCCGCGCGGCCGCGCCCGAGCGCAAGCAGCCGATCGTGGTGATGGTCAACGCCTTCGCCCGCGACCGCCTGGAGGAAATCTCCAGCGCGCCCGAGGCCGACGTGGTGCTGGTCAAGCCGATCACCAGTTCCAACCTGTTCGACGCGCTGCACCAGGCGCTGGTGACCAAGGCCGACGCCGGCGTGCAGGCGGCGGCCGAGCACGACATCGACGGCACCTTGGCCGGCATCCGCGTGTTGCTGGTGGAGGACAATCTGCTGAACCAGGCGGTGGCGCGCGGCATCCTCGAACTGGGCGGCGCCAAGCTCGACGTCGTCGACAACGGCCAGCAGGCGCTCGACCGCCTGCGCGCCGGTCCGGGCGATTACGATCTGGTGCTGATGGACATGCAAATGCCGGTGATGGACGGCTTCACCGCGACACGCCTGGTGCGCCAGGAATTGAAGCTGACGTTGCCGATCATCGCGATGACGGCCGGCGTGCTCGACTCCGAACGCGGGCGCAGCGTCGAGGCCGGCATCACCGATTTCATTCCGAAACCGATCGAGGTCGAGGAAATGCTGGCCGTGCTGCACAAGCATTTGCCTAAAAAACCGGCAATCATGGCGGCCGCGCCGGTCGCCGGGCCTGAGCCTGCGCCTGCGCCTGAGCCTGAGCCTGCGCCTGCGGAGCCGGTTCCCGCGCTTGGCGTTGCGCCCGTCACCGAAGCCGCCGTCGTAGCCGTCACCGAAGCCGCAACCGTCGCGGCGGTGCCGCCGCCGGTCCACCCGTCGCCCAGGCTGGTGGCATCGCCGGTGGCTTCCGGCGAAGCCACCGTGTTCAACGTCGACAGCCTGATGCGCGTGATGGGCAAGGACGCCAAGGGCCGCGCCATGATGGTCAAGATGGTGCGCGGCGCCATCGACAGCGGCATGGAACCGGTCGAGCAGGCCGGCGTGGCGCTGCGGGAGGGCCGCCTGCGCGACGCCGCGCGCCTGTTCCACGGCTTGCGCGGCGCCGTCGGCGTGCTTGGCGCCCGGCGGCTGATCCAGGCCACCATCGACGCCGAGGCCGCCATCAGCGAGCAGCGCGACGACGAGTTGGCGCACCGCTTCGACGCCGTCCGCGTCGAGCTCGAGCAAACGCTGGAGCAGGCGCGCGCCTGGCTCGAGCGGCAATAAACGTCGGCTTAACGTCGGCACGCCCGGTCCTCCGAAGCGCCGTTGTTCGCTTACCACGCCCGAACGCCGGCACGCGATAACCCTATTGCGTGAATAGTATTGATAACAATTCGCATTTACGTTATCGCCGTTTATTGTTACAATTCCACAGATAAGTAAAGATGACCCGGCAGCCAGACGCGGATGTGCGCACTTGTGCGCCGCCGCGCGCAGCCAGCCGCCCTATGGATTTGGACGAAAGAATGGCAATGATCAAGAGTCGCAAACACGCGCAATCGCGCTTCAACCAACACATGAGTGCGGCGCTGGCCGTGATGCTGCTCCCGGTCGCCGCCCATGCGGCCGACGCCACCGCCGCCGCCGCCGCCGCCGAACCTGTCGTGGTCGCCGGCGCGCAGCAAACGATGCCCGAAGTCAAAGTCCAAGGCACCGCCGAAAACGCCTTCAAGGCCGACAAGGCCGTGTCCGCCAAGTACACCGAAAAGCTGGTCGACACCGCCCAGACCATCACCGTCATCAAAAAAGAGCTGATCGAACAGCAAGGCGCGGTCACCTTGACCGAGGCGCTGCGCAACACGCCCGGCGTGGGCGCCTTCTTCCTCGGTGAAAACGGCAACACCAACACCGGCGACGCCGTCTTCATGCGCGGCTTCGACGCCTCCGGCAGCATCTATGTCGACGGCGTGCGCGACGTCGGCTCGATCTCGCGCGACACCTTCAACGTCGAACAGATCGACGTGCTCAAGGGCCCGGCCGGCACCGACAACGGCCGCAGCTCGCCGACCGGTTCGATCAACCTGGTCAGCAAGCAGCCGCAGCTGGAAAACGCCTACCTCGGCTCGGCCACCGCCGGCAGCGGCAAGCAAAAACGCGTCACCGCCGACCTCAACCAGGTGATCGACGCCGACAGCGGCACCGCCTTCCGCGTCAACGTGCTCGGCCAGGATAGCGGCAACCCGGCGCGCGACGTCGTCGAGAGCAAGCGCTGGGCCGTGGCGCCATCGGTCGCGTTCGGCTTGAACGGCCCGACCCGCGTCTACCTGAACTACCTGCACGTCAAGCAGAACAACATTCCCGACGGCGGCGTGCTGACCATCGGCCTGCCCGGCTACAGCGCGCCGGTGTCGACCACCGTTACCGCGACCAACACCGCGGCCGTCATCGCCGCCGAGCGCATCCGCCTGGCGCCGCTCAACAGCGCGTCGCGCGTCGACCCGCGCAACTTCTACGGTTCCACGCTGGACCATGACGACGTCACCGCCGACATGGCCACCGCGCGCATCGAGCACGACTTCGCCAACGGCGTCAAACTGCAAAACACCACCCGCTTCGGCAAGACCGAACAGGATTATCTGGTGACCTCGTTCATGGCCACCGGCGCCAACCTGGTCACGCCGACGCCCGATCCGCTGACCTGGGAAATGAAGCGCTCCAGCCTGAACTTCAAGGACGCGACCAACAAGATCTTCACCAACCAGACCAACGCTACCGTCGAGTTCGCGACCGGCGCGCTCAAGCACACCCTGGTCGGCGGCGTCGAAATCACCACCGAGAAGCAGACCAACTACACGTGGGCGGCCACCAACAATTCGGCCTTGCCCAACGTCAGCGTCTATTATCCGAACCCGGCGGCGGCGGTCAATCTGACCTACGGCCGCAACGGCGCCGAAAGCCTGGGCAGCACCGACACCCAGAGCGCGTATGTGTTCGACACCCTCAAGATCGGCGACAAGTGGATCCTGAACGGCGGCGTGCGCGTGGACCACTACAGCACCGAGTACAACGCGGTGGCGTTGCAGGGGACGGCGACGCCGCAAACGCTGCCGGTCGGCACCAAGATCCCGACCGCGCTCAAGAAAAGCGACAACCTAGTCAACGGCAAGCTGTCGGCGCTGTACAAGCTGACGCCTGAGAGCAGCGTCTACGGTCTGGTGGCGACATCGAAATCGCCACCGGGCGGCACCACCTTCTCGCTGAGCTCGGCGGCCAGCAACAGCGCCAACGTCAACTACGATCCGCAGGAAACCACCAACTACGAGTTGGGCGGCAAATGGGATCTGCTCAAGCAAAAGCTGTCGCTGTCGGCCGCGCTGTACCGCACCGATGTCAAAAACGAGATCGAAGTCGATCCGACCAACCCGGCGCTCTACTACCAGAACGGCAAGAAGCGCGTGCAGGGCATCGAACTGGGCGTGACCGGCGAGATCACCCGCGGCTGGCTGGTGAGCGCGGGCTACACCCGCATGTCGACCAAGGTCGAGCAGGGCAAGGTGGTGACCGCCAACGGCGAGAACCAGCTGAGCTATACGCCCAAGCAAGCGTTCACGTCGTGGACCTCGTACACCTTGCCGATGGGCCTGACAGTCGGCGGCGGCGTGCGCTTCGCCGACAAGCTGCTGCGCGGAACCGACGGCTCCACCGGCACCCCGGCCTATGTCGATTCGTACTGGGTGGCCGACGCCATGGCGTCGTATCCGATCAACAAGAACATCGACGTGCGCCTGAACGTGTACAACCTCACCGACAAGGAGTACGCTTCGGCGATCAACAAGTCGGGCTACCGTTACACGCCGGGCACGCCGCGCTCGGCCAGCATCACGGCCAACATCAAGTTCTAATGTAGTCTAAGCAAAAAGGTCCTTCAGCCGTGTTGCTTGGCCCCGCCCTCAACGGCGGGGTTTTTTCGTTTTAAGGAGTTCATCATGATGCTGCACATCCCCGGCGTGTTGACGCGCGAGCAGGTTGGCGCCATGCGCGCGCGCCTGGCGCAATCGGCGTGGATCGACGGCCGCGCCACGGTCGGCGCGCAGGGTGCTCGGGTCAAGCAGAACCGGCAGCTGCCGGAGACGGCGCCGCTGGCGCAGGAACTGGGACGCATCGTGCTGGCGGCGCTGGCCGACAGTCCGTTGTTCTTCGCGGCCGCGCTGCCGCTGCGCACCATTCCGCCGTTGTTCAACAGCTACGCGGGCGGCGAGCACTACGGCGCGCATGTCGATGGCGCGCTGCGCCGCATGCCGGGCAATCCCGGAGGTCAACCGGGCGACGGCCAGTGGGTGCGCACCGACGTCTCGTCGACATTGTTCCTGAGCGAGCCGGACGAGTACGAGGGTGGCGAGCTGATCGTCACCGACGCCTATGGCGAGCACGAGGTCAAGCTGCCGGCCGGCGACCTGATTTTATATCCGTCGACCAGCATCCACCGTGTCGAACCGGTCACGCGCGGCGAGCGCGTGTGCTCATTTTTCTGGACCCAAAGCATGGTGCGCGATGACATGCGGCGCGGCATGCTGCTCGAGCTCGATCAAACCATCCAGAGCCTGCGCGCGCGCCTCGGCGATTGCGCCGAACTGGTCGGCCTGACCGGCCATTATCACAACCTGCTGCGGCAGTGGAGCGAAGTTTGACGAGGCCGTTTCCCTCGGCATGATGTTATAAAAAATCTAGCAAATCACGGCACAGTGGCTAAACTGCCAGTCACGGGTGGCTCGGGAACCGCGACCGCAGTCCAGTGCAGCCTTCCGTTCAAACACGGAGGACTTCATGGGCAGCGTGCGCGGCAACCGGTCACAACAACCTCATTTTTCTTTCGCCACATTACACACCGGACGGCGTCCGCTTCGGCGGGCGTCGCCGGTTCCGCTGCTCACACTGTTGTGCGCGGTGTGGGCCGGCAACGCGGCTGCCGTCGAGGTGATCTTCCAGGGCCCGCCCGGCAGCAGCGGCCTGACCGGCGCCACGCCGGGCGCGGCCGGCGGCAACGGCCAAGCCGCGCCGCCCGCGCTGCAATCGTTGTTCAGTAACGATGCTTCCAACGTTCTGGTCGTCACCGGCGGCCGTGGCGGCAACGGCGGCAATGGCGCGCCCGGCAATGCCAGCAATCCCGCCATCAACGGTGGCAACGCCGGGGCCGGCGGCGCGGGCGCCGACGTCCTCGCCGAACTGACCACCACGCTCGCGCCGGAAGTTGGCGACGGCTCGCTGATCGTGCTTGGCGCCGGCGGTCAGGGCGGCAACGCCGGCACGCCCGGCGCCGGGTTGGCCCCGGCCCCGGCCACGGTAAGCGGCAACGGCGCGGCGGGCGGCGCCGGCGGCACCGCAACGGTCAACGGCACCCTCGCCACCGGCGCCAGGGGCCTGGCGCAAATGGTGGCGACCGCCGTCGGCGGCCGTGGCGGCGTGGGCAGCGCCGGACGGTCGGGCGGCGTCGACGGTCCCGGCGGCGCCGGCGGCGATGCCATCAGCCATGCCCGCGCCATCGGCGGCGGCGCGTCGTTGCTGCTGTCGTCGCTCGCCACCGGCGGCGCCGGCGCGGCGGCGTCCGGCGACGGCGGCGTAGGCGGCCTCGGCGGCGCGGCCAGCGCCACCGCCACGCTCGACCCCGGCAGCGCCAACGTGCCCGACCTGACCATGGTCGCGCGCGCCACCGGCGGCAGGGGCGGCGACGCCAACCTCGATAGCACGACCATGCGGCGCGCCAATGGCGGCAACGGCGGCGCGGCCGTGACCACCACGCTGCAGGGATACGGCGACACCTATACCGGCAGAACGCTGACGTTGTCGCACACGGCAAACGGCGGCGCCGGCGGCGACACCTTGTTCGGCAACGCCGGCAACGGCGGCGACGCGGCGTCGGTGATCATTCTGCATGCGCCGCGCAGCGCGCAGTCGGTCACGGTCTCGAGCACCGCCACCGGCGGCAACGGCGGTGGCGCCGCCGGTGGCCCGTCCGGTCCGGAACCCGAGTGGGGCAGGCCGGGCGCCGGCGGCGTCGCACGCAGCCAGCTGTCGGTCTCCGCGCAGACGCCGGCCTCGGGCGGCTGGGGCGCCACCTTCGCCGGCACCAGCACGGCCATTGCCGGCACGCCGGGCGGCAGCGGGTTCGCGGCGTCGGCGGAGGCCTCCGCCTTTTCCTACGTCGCCGGCCACGGCCGCGTAACCAGCGGCGCCACAGCCACCGGCTCGGACGGCGGCATCGGCAGCGCGCAGGCGTACGCGAGCTCGAACTACATCGCCATCGCGCGCGCCAACGGCGCCGGCGGCCCCAACGTCTTCAATCCCGGCGCGCCGGGCATGGCGCACGCGCTCGCCTATTCCGGCTACCACGCCAACGCCGACGCCGTGGCCAGCTCGGGCAGCGGGCGCTTCGGCACCGTCGAGCCGTCGTCGGCGCTGGCCGAGGCGTCCGTCGTCAAGGTCGCCAACGGCGCCGCGCCGCCATCGCAATCCTTGCCGTCCGAGGCGCGCGCGCACGCGCTGTCGAGCCAGGGCGGCGGCCAGATGGACGCGCGCAGCGCCTACCTCGACGAGGGCCGCGGCATCTCGGTGGCCACCCGCGCGGCCACCGCGCAACCGTCGCAGCAGTACCTGCCGGAAGGCGACAGCGCCGCCAATGTCGGCGGCGCGGCCTACGCCGCGTGGGACGGCGCGCCGGGCAGCAGCTCGACGGTGGTTTCGTACGCCAGCGCGATGCCGACGGCGGCGTCGGTGGCGCCGCTGATCGCCTCGTCGGCCGAGGTGGCGGCGGCGTTTTCCAACGCCAGCACACTGGCCGCCGGCACCATGGGCGCGCTGCTGTTTCCCTTCAGCAGCAGCGCACAATTGAAAATGCCGTTTGCCGCCGGCAGCCATATACTGCTCGGACTGGTACAGCCGTTTTCACCCGAGGGCGTCGGTGCCAGCTTCGATTTCTCTGTCAGCAATGGTGCGGTGCCGCTGTATTCGGCCAGCTTCACCTCGAGCGAGCAGGCAGCCGGCGTGTTCGGCGGCCACGTGCTCGATCTGGGCGTGATCGATGCCAACGCACTGGACCTGATGATCACCTTCACGCTCCAGAGTGGCATCTACGGCTTCAGCTATCTGGTCGGCCAGCGCGGCGCGCTGGCGCCAGTGCCGGAGCCGGGCACCTGGATGCTGACGCTGGCGGGGCTGGCGCTGCTGGCTTGGCGCGGCGGTGCAATGGCGCGGTGGCGTGGTGGACCCGTTTGATGTAGCGCAAGCCTCGCATCGGCAGACAGAGAAAACTATGACAACGTCAGTTCTTCAAGGAGCGTAGCGATGTTTAAACTGAGCAAACTCAGCCCATCAATCACCGACATGATCCGCATGGATCATACCCATACCATGCTTGCCTTCCACCAGTACACGGCCGACGCCAAGACGCGCGTCAAGAAAGCATTGGCGGAACATATCTGTACCGCGCTGGAAATCCACGCGACGATGGAAGAGGAAATCTTTTATCCGGTCATGCGCGAGATCGACGGCGCCGACAGCGTGATCCACAAAAGCGAACCCGAGCACGATGAGATGCGCGAATTGATCGCCGCGTTGCGTGCCGACAAAACCGCAGGCCCCGAGCACGACCGGCTGCTGATGGAACTGATGCAGAAAGTCATACACCATGTGGCCGACGAGGAAACCGTGCTGCTGCCGCGCGCCGAGCGTTTGCTGAGCAAGGACCGCCTGAGCGAAATGGGCGTGCAGATGACCAAGCGGCGCCTGCAACTGGCCGCGCCCAAGGCCGGCACCATCCTCACCACCGGCGTGGTGGGCTTTTCGGGAAGCACCACGGCGCTGCTGCTGGCCGCCGCCGGCGGTCTGGTGGCCGGCCGCTATCTGTCGAACAGAGCACAATAAAATTCCCGGCGGCGCGGCGGTAGTGGCTTACGCCATGCAAGCCGCACCGCACCTCGCCTCGTTTCTCCCGCCACGACAGCCCGCTGTCGCGGCGCTTTGTCGCAATGCCCCCACGCCCCAACCGCTTCCCATCCTAAATACTTGCCACACGTCACGATAACGTGACATGATCAAGATCAGACTTTGGTTTGATTGTTGCGCATTTCGAAAGCGAATGTGGTCACGACGGTGGTGGATTTCTTCTCAAGCCCGCAACGGGCAATACACGACACGGCTTGCACCTCTCAAGCCCCGCCAAACGACGGTCCGCATCGCACCTTGTATATCGCTAGCTTCTCCGGCGCTTCTTCGGTAGCACATTACTTTCGCATTTTCACGAATTGTCGCCCGCGCGCCTTGCTCGCCCGGGCGATGCCTCTGCTTTAAGGAGAAAATTATGTTTTCAAACATGAAGGTGGCGACCCGGCTCGCGCTCGGCTTCGGCGCTGTCGTCGTATTGTTGCTGGTGCTGTCGACGGTCAGCATCATGCGCATGGCGGGAATGAACACGGATATGGATCTGATGATGGAGGACCGCTATCCGAAGATTCTGCTGGCCAACGAGGCGGCCATGCGCACGCTCGACAACGGGCGCCAGGTTCGCAGCATGCTGCTGTCCACCAGCGACGAGGAGCGCGATAAATACAAGGCGATCACGGAATCGAACCGGGTCAAGGTGGCCGACGCGCTGACCAAGCTCGATAAGCTGCTGACCCTGCCCAAAGGCCGCCAGCTGTACAAGGACATCAGCGACAAAAACAGCCAGCTGAACCCGGCCTACACCGAGTTGTACGAGCTGATCAAGACCGATCCGAAGCGGGCGGTCACGTTCATGAAGGAGCAGTTCGTCGTCATCAACAACGGCTACCTGGTGGCGCTCGAGGAGCTGGTCAAGTTCCAGCGCGACCTGATGGAGCAGGAGCGCATCGCCGCCGACGCCAATTATCAAAACACCCGCTTGGTGATCTTCACGCTGTCGGTGGCGGCGGTGCTGATCGCGGTCGTACTGGCGTGGCTGATCACGTCCGGCCTGTCGCGCAGCCTCGGTGGCGAGCCGAACTATGCAGCCGCAGTGATGCGCCGCATTTCAGACGGCGACCTCAGCGGCGAGGTGCACACCCGCCCCGGCGATCGCGGCAGCTTGCTGTTGACGGTCAAGGAAATGGTGGCCAAGCTCAAGCAAGTGATCGACGGCCAGCGCACCGTGGTGGAGGCGGCCAATCGCGGCAACTTCAGCGCGCGCGTCGACCTCAATGGCTTGCAGGGCTTCCAGCGCGAAATGGGCGAGGGCTTGAACCAGTTGGCCGTCACCACCGGCGGCAGCATCGACGACGTGGTGCGCGTGATGGGCGCGATGTCCGAAGGCGACCTGACGCAGACCATCGACAAGCCGTACGAGGGCGCCTTCGGCGAGCTGAAAAAATACGCCAACAACACCGTCGGCAAACTGGCCCAGGTGGTGTCGGAAGTGAACGCCAACGCCGAGGGATTGGCGGCCGCGTCCGAGCAGGTCAGCGCCACGGCCAACTCGCTGGCGCAGGCGGCCAGCGAACAGGCCGCCGGCGTCGAGGAAACCTCGGCGTCGGTCGAACAGATGACGGCGTCGGTGGCGCAAAACACCGACAACGCCAAGGTCACCGACGCCATGGCCAGCCGCGCCGCGTCCGAGGCCACCGAAGGCGGCGAGGCGGTGCGCTCGACGGTGTCGGCGATGAAACAGATCGCCGCCAAGGTGCTCATCATCGACGACATCGCCTACCAGACCAATCTGCTGGCGCTGAACGCGGCCATCGAGGCGGCGCGCGCGGGCGAACACGGCAAGGGCTTCGCGGTGGTCGCGGCCGAGGTGCGCAAACTGGCGGAGCGCAGCCAGATCGCGGCGCAGGAAATCGGCGAAGTCGCCACCAGCAGCGTCAGCCTTGCCGAGCAGGCCGGGCAGATGCTGGGCGCGATGGTGCCCAACATCAAAAAGACGTCCGAGCTGGTGCAGGAGATCACGGCCGCGTCGGAAGAGCAGTCGGCGGGCTTGGCGCAGATCAACGGTGCCATCGCCCAACTGAGCCAGACCACGCAGCAAAACGCCGCCGGGTCGGAAGAGCTGGCGTCGACGGCCGAGCAGATGAGCAGCCAGGCCGAGGAACTGCAGCAGGCCATGAGCTTCTTCAAGGTCGGCAATACGGGCGGCGGCCACAGCGCGGGCGGCCACAGCGGCCGCGCCAGCGTGCCACGTCCGCAACCACGCGGCGGCGCGCGGCCTGCGCCCGTGCGTCAGGTCGACATGGCGGGCGTGGCGCCGGACGAATCGAAGTTCATCCGGTATTGACAGACCAGGCCGGGGCGGTTTAGTGCCGCTTCGGTATCTCCAGGCCCTTGGCGACCGCCGGACGGGCCACGAACGCTTCCAGCGCCCGCGCCACGTGCGGGAAGTCGGCGATGCCCACCACGTCGCCGGCCTGGTAAAAACCGATCAGGTTGCGCACCCACGGGAAGATGGCGATGTCGGCGATCGTGTAGTCGTCGCCGACGATCCAGCGCCGATCCGCCAGTTGTCCGTTGAGCACGCCAAGCAGCCGCCTCGACTCCGCCACGTAGCGCTCAAGCGGACGCTTGTCTTCGTACTCCTTGCCCGCGAACTTGTGGAAGAACCCGAGCTGGCCGAACATCGGCCCGATGCCGCCCATCTGGAACATCAGCCACTGCAAGGTGTGATAGCGGCCGGCCGCGTCGGTCGGCAACAACTTCCCGCTCTTTTCCGCCAGATAGATCAGGATCGCGCCCGATTCGAACAGCGCCAGCGGCTTGCCGTCCGGACCGTTCGGATCGATGATGGCCGGAATCTTGTTGTTCGGATTGAGTGACAGGAATTCCGGCGACGTCTGGTCGCTGGTTTCGAAGTTCACCAGATGCGGCTCGTACGGCAGTCCGGTTTCCTCCAGCATGATCGACACCTTGACGCCATTGGGCGTGGGCAGCGAGTAGAGCTGGATGCGGTCGGCGTGCTGCGCCGGCCATTTCTTGGCGATGGGGAAGGTGGAGAGGTCGTTCATCGGTATCCTTTCGAAAGTGCGTCCCACAAAATAACAGAAATCGCGAATACCGGTCCGACACCGGGAGATCACACGCTAATGTTAATGATTATCATTTATACTGTTGGACTTCTTTCATTTTCCACGGGTTTTCATGTCTTTTCGTCCCACCGCCGGCTGGCTCGCGCTCAGCCTCGTCTCCGCCGTTCCGTTCACCTGCGCGCAAGCCGCCACCGATGATGCCAACGGCGCCAGCCACGCCGACGCCACCGCAGTAGTCACTACTGCCACTGCCGCCGCCACGGTCACGGCCGACACCCACAGCGACGCGGCAAGCGCCGAGGTCGCGCTGCCGCAAGTAAATGTCGTCGCCGACCGTGGCGCCGCCGCCTACAATCCGCAGCACAGCAGCGGCGCCACCCGCACCGACACGCCGCTACGCGAAGTGCCGCAATCGGTCCGCGTGGTGAGCCTGCAGCAGATCGAAGACCTGGGCGCGCTGCGCCTGGCCGACACGGTCGATTTCGTCAGCGGCATTACCCGCCTCAACGATTTCGGCGGCACCTGGGACAACTTCGCCATTCGCGGCTTCTCCAGCACCGACATGGGTTTCCTGGTCAACGGGTTTCCCGGCTCGCGCGGCTACAATCAGCCGCGCGATACCGCCAACGTCGAGCGCTTCGAGTTCCTCAAGGGGCCGGCGTCGGCCATCTACGGCAGCAGCGAACCGGGCGGCACCATCAACATCGTCACCAAGAAGCCGAAATTTGCCGCGCACAACGGCGCCGAGATCAGCCTGGGCAGCCGTGGCCTGCGCCGCGCCACCGTCGACAGCACTGGCACGCTCGGCAGCAGCGTGGCATACCGGGTCAACCTTATGACCGAGGAGGGCGACAGCCGTTCCTCACTGCTCGGCAATAACCGCACCTTGATCGCGCCGGCATTGACCTGGATCATCGATCCGCAAACGACGTTGAACTATGAAGCCGAATTCCTGCGTGCGGATACGCCGCTCGACCGCGGCGTGATCAATGTGCGCGGCGTGCTCGGCGGGCTGCCGCGCGACCGCGTGCTCAACGAGCCGTCCGACGACAACATGACGCTCACCAGCGACGCCCACCAGCTGACCATCGACCGCGCGCTGTCGGACAACTGGCGCGCCAAATTCGGCGCCAGCTACAAGCAAAGCACCTTCGACGGCAACTACACCGAGGCCACCTCGCTGGCGGCCGACAACCGCACGCTCAACCGCCAGGCGACATGGCGCCAGTTGCCGTCGCGCGACGTCTCGGCGCAGGCCGAGGTGGAGGGCAAGTTCAACACGGGCGCCATCGGCCACACCTTGCTGGTCGGCGCCGAGGCCTCGCGCCTGTGGATGAACACCGAGATCTTGCGCTCGGCCAACACGCCGATCGATATCTACAATCCCATCTACGGCACGCCGGCGCCGGCGACGACGAACCGCACCTCCAGCACGGACGAGCGCCAGCGCGTCAAGGCGGTGTTCGCGCAAGACCAGCTCAGCCTGTCGCCGCAATGGAAACTGCTCGGCGGCCTGCGCTGGGACGAATACGACCAGGACCTCGACAACCGCGTCGCCCGCACGTCCACCACCAGGCAACAAAGCGCCGTCTCGCCGCGCGCCGGACTGACCTATCTGCCCAACGCGTGGAGCTCGTTCTACGTCTCGGCCGGCAAATCGTTCCGTGGCAACAGCGGCACCGACATCGGCGGCAATCCGTTCGATCCGCAGCGCTCGCGGTCGTACGAGGCGGGCTGGAAACTGCAAATCCTGGACCAGCGCCTGGGCGCCAATTTCGCCGTCTACGACATCACCAAAACCAACGTGCTGACGGCCAGCGACGTGCCCGGCTACTCGGTGGCGGCGGGCCGGATCAAGAGCAGCGGCTTCGAAGCGGACGTCTACGGCCAGCTCGACACCAACTGGCGCGTGACCGGCAATTTCTCGTGGGGCGACGCCCGCGTCGATCAAGATAAAACGCTGGCCAGCGGCACGCGCATCATGAACGTGCCGGAGTTTAGCGCCGGCATGCTCGTCATCCGCGAAGCGGCGTTGCGCAACGGCGACCGTTACGGCATCGGCGCCGGCGCCAACTACGTCGGCAACCGCTCGGGCAACACCGCCGACACGTATTCGCTGCCGGCGTACGCGACGGCCAAGCTGGTCGGCTACTGGCAGATCAGCAAGGCGGTGCGGCTGTCGGTGGACGTGCACAACCTGTTCAACCGCAACTATTACACGTCCTCGTGGGCCAACCTGTACGTCACGCCGGGCGCCGAGCGCAGCATCGTCACGCGCCTGAAAGTGGACCTGTAACGCCGGCCGCGCCGTGGCGCCGCGCGACAGCGGTGCGTCGCCACGGCCGCGCTTCTGATAAGGTTTTGGTATCGGCGCGGCGCTCCCGCCGCGCGTTCATCACTGGTGCAGAGGAGGCAACATGGAAAAATTTCTCATCGTCTATCGTGGCGCTCCCGGCGGTACGTCGGAAGCCTCGGAACACGATCCCAAACGCTGGTCGGCCTGGTTCGATATGCTCGGTGCGGCGCTCGTCGACCGTGGCAGCCTGACCCATAACAGCGTCGAAGTGACAAGCCGCCTGCTCGGCCCCAAACTGTCGGGCAGCACTTTGGCGGGCTACTCGCAGATCGCCGCCAGCGACTTCAACGAGGCCGTCCGGCTGGCGGAGGAATGCCCCATTTTTGATGAGCACGGTTGGGTGGAAATCGCGCGGCTGACGGACGCGCCAGCGTAACGGCCGGGCGGCCGCGACGCTACCACACTTGATCGCTTCATCGGCGGTTCAGGGCTCCGGGCTCGGAGCTCCGGGCTCAGGCCGCACGACGACATCGGCGGTGCCGCCAGGCCTTGCCGGCGCCGGGTGCGGTATCATCGCGCCTCAATTATTCACATCAGAAATAGATCCCCGATGGCTGTCAAATCCCCCTGCATCTCGCTATGCAATTTCGATGGACGCACCGGCTTTTGCACCGGCTGCCTGCGTACCCTGGACGAAGCGCGCTCGTGGAAAAAGCTCACCGATCACAAGCGCCACCAGATCATCAACGAGCGCTCGCGGCGCGAGAAAAAACTGCCCAAACCGGGCGAGGCAGCGGACAACGCCAAGGCGTGATCGTGGCATGGATCGCGGCGCGGCGACCGCCGCCGATCCGCCTCTTATTGCAACACAGTTGCGTTTACTCCCGTATATCCTTAGAATGCCTGTCAGCGCATTTAATGCATTTCATGCAAATCGAGGATTATGGACACCGCACTGCTGCCGATCCCAGGCTTATCGCTCATGTTCATGCTGGGGTTGCGGCATGGTTTCGATCCCGACCATATCGCCATCATCGACAGCATGGCCTACCGCGCCCTCGCCGAGCGGCCACGGCTGGCGCCATGGACCGGCACCTTGTTCGCGCTGGGCCATGGCCTGGCGGTGACGGCGATCGCCGTGGTGCTGGGTGCGTTCGCCGGCGGCATCGCGCTGGCGCCGGCGTTGCGCGCGCTGCTCGACTGGCTGCCGACGCTGCTGCTGATCCTGGTCGGCACGCTCAACCTGCGCGATCTGCTCAGTGTGCAACCCGGTGCGCACGCCTACCGGCCCAAGGGCTGGAAAACCTTGTTCTTGCCGCTGCGGTTGCGGGACAGCTCGCATCCGCTGGCGATGTTCGGCACCGGCGTGCTGTTCGCGCTGGTGTTCGACACCGCCACGCAAGCGGCCGCGTGGGGCTATGCGGCCACGGCCAACGCCGGCAGCGCCACCGCACTGGTGGCCGGGCTGGCCTTCACGGCCGGCATGGTGGTCACCGACAGCGCCGACGGCCGCTTGATGGTGCGGCTGCTGCGCGGCGCCTGCGGCCAGGCCGACGCCGCCGTCTCCGCCTATCGGCGCCGCATCGGCTGGACCGTGGTGCTGATGTCGTACGCGATGGCCTTGTACCAGATCACCACCATGTTGCGGCCCGACGCCGAACTCGACGAGCTGGCCTTCACGGCACTCGGCTGCGCGCTGTTTGCCGGCTTGCTGATCGCTTGTGCGCTCTTGGCACGCAAACGCGCCGGTGTCGCCGGTGTCACCAACGTCGCCTACCCGCTGCGCAAGGAATAGACGGCCGGGCGGCGGCCGATCCCCGGCCGCCAATGGCTGCGGTACACTGCGGCCGCGCCTGAACGACGCCTGAGCAATCGTAACGACTACATCAATCATTAGAGTGGCAGAGCATGACATCAAACGAACTATGGCTGACGCGCTTCACGTGCGCGTCGATGGCAACCTTGTCCATGGCAATGCCGGCGCCGGCCGTCGCTGGCCTTGCGGAGCCGGCGTCCGCCGATGCGGCGGACGGCGCGCAGCAAAAGGTCGCGCGGGTCGCGCGGGTGGTGGTCGGCGGTACGTCCACCCTCGACGCGCTCGACACGGCGGCACCGACCGCCAGCCGCCTCGGCCTGACCGTGCGGGAAACGCCGGCCACCATCAACACCGTCAACGCCGACACGATGGAACTGCGCGGCTACCAGAATGTCGAGCAGGCGGTCGACAGCATGCCGGGCGTGAGTTCGGGCGGCGCGCCGGGCAGCCCGTCGCAATTTTCGATGCGCGGCTTCACCGGCGGCCAAGTGATGGTGCTGCGCGACGGCATCTATCTGGGACCGTCGGACATGACGTACCGCTCGCAGAACGCCTTTAACCTTTCCCGCGTGGATGTGCTCAAGGGACCCGGCTCGGTGCTGTACGGACAAGGCGCCATCGCCGGCACCGTCAACGTCGTCTCCAAAAAGCCCACGCTGCGCGGCAATGCGCTGGACGTCGCCACTTCGTACGGCCGCTTCGACCGCAACCAGGCCGGCGTCGGCGGCAACATCGTGCTGGGCGACGGCCTCGCCTTGCGTGCCGACCTGAGCCGCACAGCCTCCAGTGGTTATGTACGAGGCGACAAGTCGGACTCGGTCAACGGCACGGTGGCCTTGTTGTGGAAGCCGAACCCGCGCTTCGATCTCGAACTGAGCCTGGACTACCTGACCGACCATCCGTCCGGCTACTTCGGCACACCGCTGGTGCCGGCCGCGTTCGCCACGTCGCCGTTGAACGGCGTGGTGCGGACCGCCGACGGCGCCACGCTGGACCGCCGCATGCGCTACGTGAACTACAACGTCGGCGACGCGCAAAACGCATCGACCCAGTATCTGCCGCGCGCCAGCCTGCACTGGCAGGCCGGCGACGACGTCACGATCAGCAACGACGCCTATTATTTTTACGCCGACCGCAAATGGAAGAACGCTGAAAACTTCGCCTTCAACCCGGTTACCGGCCGTGTCGACCGCGACCGCTTTTTCGTCTTCCATGATCAACACTTGTTCGGCGACCGGCTCAGCGCCAGCGTGACGGCGCCGCTGGCGGGCATGGCCAACCGCTTCGTCATCGGCGTCGATTACAGCAAGCTCGATTTCGTGCGCAGCCGTGGCTTTCCCGATGGCGACAGCGTCGATCCGTTCGCGCCGGCGGCGGGCACCTTCGGCCCGGTGGTCGGACGGCGCAGCCCGACGCGCTGGACCAATGTGGCGCTGTTCGCCGAGGATGCGCTCGACCTGACGCCGCAGTTGAAACTGGTGGGCGGCGCGCGGCTGGAAGACTTCCGCCTGGCGCGTGAAAACTACGGCGTCGACGGCGCCTTTCAGGCGGCCAGCAGCTTCGAGCGCACGTTCAAACCGAAGAACTGGCGCCTCGGCATGGTGTACCAGGCGCCGCACGGGCTGACGCCGTACGTGCAATACAGCACCGGCCAGGACCCGGTCGCCGCCAACATCTTGCTGGTCAACGCGGGGCAGAACTTTGACCTGAGCAAATCGCGCCAGATGGAAGTGGGCGTGAAAACCGATCTCGGCGACCATCACGGCGAATTGACGCTGGCGTACTACGACATTCAACGCAAGAACCTGCTGACGCAAACGTCGGCGGAGGTGGTCGACACGGCCGGCATGCAAAAGTCGCGCGGGCTGGAGATGACGCTCGACGTCAAACCGCTGCCGGCGTGGAAGGTGAACGCCAATCTGGCGTACACCAGCGCCAGCTACAGCAACTTCATCGACACCAGCAGCGGCGTCGACGCCAGCGGCAACCGCCCGGCCAACGTGCCGAAATGGAGCGCCAATCTGTGGAACAGCTACAGCGGCTTTGGCGGCGTGCCGCTGGAGGTCGGCGCCGGCGTGCGCCATCTGGGCGAGCGCTTCGGCAACACCGCCAATACGCTGGTGCTGAAGGGCTACACGCTGGTGGACCTGTATGCGACCTACAAGATCAACCGCCACGTCAGCGTCACCGCGCGCGCCAACAACGTCACCAAACAAGCTTACGCGCAGTGGGCGGACGTCAATTATCCGTCGCAGATCCAGCTCGGCGCGCCGCTCGGTTATGAGATCGGTCTTGTCGGCCACTTCTGACAAGGCGCCGCTGCGGCGGCGGGCGACACGTCAGCTGTCGCGCCTGCATCGTTGGCTCGGCACCGGGTTTTGCCTGCTGTTCGCGCTGTGGTTCGGCACCGGCTTCATCATGATGTATGTGCCTTTTCCGTCGCTCGGCGATGGCGAACGGATGGCCGCGTCCGCGCCGGTGGCGTTGGATGCGGTGAAGTTGGCGCCATCAGCGGCGGCGCAAGCGGCAGCAACTACTGCGCCCACTACCGCGCCCACAACGGCGCCCGCAACGGCGGCGGCCACGGGTGCGCCGCCGAGAGGAGCGGCGCAGGACTCGGCGGCGCCCGGCCAGACCGTGGAGCGCCTGCGCCTGATCGACGTGCTCGGACGCCCGCGCTATCTGGCGACGCTGGACGACGGCAGCGTGCGCGCCATCGACGCCATCGACGGCGGCACACCGGCGCCGCTCAACGGCGCCGCCGCCACACTGCTGGCGGAACGCTTCGCCCGTCATTCGGCGCGCGTCGTCGGCGACCCGTTCGATTACGACCAGTGGGTGGTGCACCCGCGTTTCAACCCGGCGCGCCCGTTCTACAAGATAGCACTGGACGACGCCGCCGGCACCGAGCTGTACGTGTCGGCCGGCCTTGGCCAAGTGCTGCAACGGACCACGCGTTTCGAGCGCGGCTGGAACTGGGTCGGCGCGGTGGTGCACTGGATGTATCCGACCGTGCTGCGCAAGAGTCAATGGGCGTGGGATCAAGTGGTTTGGTGGCTGGCGCTGGGCGGCATTGTCGTGACCGGCGCCGGCTATGGCGTCGGCGTGGTGCGCATGCTCAACCGCCGCCGCAGCGGCAAGCCGGGCGTGTCGCCGTTTCGCGGCTGGCTGCGCTGGCATCACCTGCTCGGCCTGACCGGCGGCGCGTTCGCGCTGACATGGATCGTCAGCGGCTGGCTGTCGATGGACCACGGACGCCTGTTCTCGTCGGACCATGCGGACAACGACCGCGCCGCGCGCTTTCACGGCGCCACGATCGCCGGGGCGATGGCGGGACTGACGCCGGCGACGCTGCGCACATTGGACGCGGCACGCGAGATCGAATTTGTGGCGGTCGGCGCGCAACCGTTCATCATTCAGCGCGGAGTGGAAAACGCGGAAGGCGCCGATGCCGACTTTCGCCCGGGATATCGCCTGGGCTACCGCCTGACGCCGCTGCGCGCGGGCATGCCGCAGCCGCCGATCAACGCGCTACCGGACGCGCTGCTGCTGCGCGCCGTGGCGGCGGCCTGGGCGCCCGTACCGGCACGCGACATCGCCCCGATCACCGCCGACGACGCCTACGCCCACACCCGCTCCGATCCGCTGCCGGACACCGCGCGGCGGGTACGCCTTGACGACGCCTCATCGACGTGGGTACATGTCGATGCGCGCTCGGGCCAGATCATCTCGAAGATGGATGACAGCCGGCGCCTGTACCGCTGGCTGTTCAACGGCCTGCACAGTTTCGACTTCCCATGGCTGCGCGGCGACGGGTTAGCGCGGCAGGTCTTGATGCTCGCGGCGCTGGCGGCCGGCCTGGCGCTGAGCGTCAGCGCCCTGGTGCTGGCCGCGCGCCGCATCGCAAGGTAGGCCGGTTATGCCCGGGCGCTCACGCTCAGCACCCACACCACGCCGAAACGATCCTTCAGCATGCCATACAGCGGCGCCCACTGTGCCGGCCGGAGCGGCTGGATGATCGTGCCGCCCTCGGCCAGTTTCTCCCAGTACGCCGTGATCTCCGCCGGCGCATCGCCGGACACCGCCACGAAAAAGGCGTTCTCGCCCTGGTTCCACGCGGTGTGGGCAGGAACGTCGTACGCCATCACGTGGAAACCGCTGTCGGCGACCACCTGCCCCCACATGACGTTGTCGGCCCGGGCCGGGTCGGAGACGTTGCCGGCATCCTGGTAGGTGACGATGGCGACGTTTCCGCCGAAGACGGCGTGATAAAAGCCCAGCGCCTGGCGGGCGTTGTCGCGGAAGTTCAGATGGGTGATGGTTTTAACCGACATGGCATCGCTCTTTCAAGTGGAAAAACCCATTCTAGCGAGCGGTGCTGTCAGTTTTTGTCAGGAGTCTGCGAGCCGGCAGGACGTCGCAGATAAATATGTGTTGAAACCGCCCGTCTTGATCTGCATCACTTGTGTTGAATGTTGGCAGCCAATACACTCGACGCAACTCCACAGCCACCCAGGCTCCGCATGACCGCCTACGATCTCCGTGAAGCCTTATTGTTTCTGGCCCTGGCCGGCATCCTGGTGCCGGTGCTGCAACGGCTGCGCATCAACCAGATGCTGGGGTTTCTGGCGGTCGGCGTGTTGTTCGGGCCGCACGGCATCAGCGACTGGGCCGGCGCCATCCCCGCGCTGGCGCTGGTGACGTTCCAGGACGTCGAGCGCATCAAGCCGCTGGCGGAGCTGGGCATCGTCTTCCTGATGTTCATGATCGGCCTGGAACTGTCGCCGGCACGGCTGTGGGCGCTGCGGCGCGCCGTGTTCGGCACAGGCGTCGCGCAGGTCGGCATCACCGCCTGCGTGATCGGCCTGGTCGCCTACGTGTTCGGCAACGCGCCGCCCGCCGCCATGGCGATCGGGCTGACGCTGGCGATGTCGAGCACCGCCGTCGCGATGGAGCTGATGAACAAACAGCACGCGCTGAAAACCGCGCTGGGCCAGAAATGTTTCGCCATTCTGATGTTGCAGGACCTGGCCGTGGTGCCGGCGCTGATCCTGGTCGAGGGGCTCGGCGCCAGCGGCGATGACGCGTTCGGACAAGCGCTCGGCTGGGCGCTGCTGGTGGCCGTCGCCAAGGCCGCCCTCACCATCACGCTGCTGTACGTCGTCGGGCGGCGCGTCGCCAAGCCATTGCTGTCGTCGGCCGCCGTCCAGCGCCAGCCGGACGTGTTTGTCGCGCTGATCCTGCTCTTAGCCTTGGGCATCGCCGCGCTGACGGCGCTCAGCGGCTTGTCGCTGGCGCTGGGGGCCTTGTTGGCCGGCCTGCTGCTGGCCGATACCGAGTTCCAGTACGAGGTGGAGATCATCGTCGAGCCGTTCAAAGGCCTGCTGATGGGCTTGTTCTTCATGGCGGTCGGGATGGAGGTCGACCTGCGGCTGGTGGCCGAATACCCGCTGCTGCTGCCGGCGTCGGTGCTGGGGCTGTTGTTGGTGAAGGCGTTGATCATCGCGCTGTTGCTGGCGCCGCTCGGCTGGGCCGCCGCGCTGCATGGCGGCTTGCTGCTGGGGCAGGGCGGCGAGTTCGCCTTCATCATCCTCGGCTACGCCGTCAGCACCAAATTGCTGCCGCCCGACGCCAGTCAATTTCTGCTGCTGGTGGTCACACTGAGCATGCTGATCGCGCCCGGCGCGGCCGCCCTCGGCGCGGCGCTGTCCAAACGCGTCGCGGCCGGGCGCGACGCCGCGACGCCGCACGGCGCGGCGCCGGCGGTGGGCGACGTTGGCGGGAAAATATGCGGCCATGTCATCATCGGCGGCTTCGGCCGGGTCGGCCGGCTGATCGCGGACGTGCTCGACAAGCAGGGGATCAAATACATCGCGGTGGAACGCGACCGCCAGCTGGTCGACGACGCCAGAAGGACGCGCCACGACGACCGCGTTTTCTCGGGCGACGCCTCGTTGCCGGAACTGTTGCGCCGGCTCGGCATCAACGACGCCGCCTGCGTGGTGCTGACCATGGACGACCCACGGGCGGCGTTGCATGCCGTGCGCGCCCTGCGCGGCCACTATTCGACACTGTGCCTGCTGGCCAGGGCGCGCGATGAAAAACATGCGCAGGCGCTCAAGAAGGCCGGCGCCACCGAAGTGGTGTCGGAAACGATCGAGTCCGGCTTGCAGCTGGCCAGCTTCGCGCTGGGCGCGGCCGGCATGACGATGGGCGCGGCCGGCTTCCACATCGAACAGCACCGCGCCGATCTGCTGGCCCGCATCGACACCGACGGCGCCGGCTAGGCCGGCAGGCGCCGGTCCAGCCGCAGCAGTTCCTCGAACTCCGCCGTCCCGACCGGACGGCTGTAGTAATAGCCCTGCATCATGTCGCAGCCCTCGGCGCGCAGGAAATTGAGCTGCGCGGTCGTTTCGACGCCTTCGGCGATCACTTGCAGCCGCAGGCTGTGCGCCAGCGTGATGATGGTTCGCACGATCGCCGCGTCGTCCTTGTCGGTGCTCAGCTCGCGCACAAAGGACTGGTCGATTTTCAGCACGTCGATCGGGAAGCGCCGCAGGTACGACAAGCTCGAATAGCCGGTGCCGAAATCGTCGATCGAGATCTGCACGCCAAGCGCCTTCAAATTGCGCAGCACCTCGATCGCGTGGTCGACATCGTGCATGACGGTGCCCTCGGTCAGCTCCAGCTCGAGCCACTGCGGGTCCATGCCGGTTTCCTCCAGCAAATCGGCGATCGACTGCACCAGCGAGTACTGCGTGAACTGGCGCGGCGACAGGTTGACGGCCACCCGCAGCCCGGTCCAGCCGGCGCGGTGCCACGCCATCGTCTGCAAGCACGCGGTGCGAAGCACCCAGGCGCCGATCGGCACGATCAGCCCCATGTCCTCGGCCAGGCCGATGAAGCGGCCCGGCGGAACCATGCCCTGGGTCGGATGGTTCCAGCGCAGCAGCACTTCCATGCCGATGATCTTGCCGGTGCTCAGACTGAGCTGCGGCTGGTAATGCAGCACGAACTCGTCGCGCTCGAGCGCGCGCCGCAGGTCGTTTTCGATCTTGAGCCGGTCCAGCGTGCGCTCGTTCATCTCGGTGGTGTAGAACTGGAACATGTTGCGGCCCAACTCCTTGGCGCGGTACATCGCGATGTCGGCGTAACGGGTCAGGCTCTCGGCGCTGTCGCCGTCGGTCGGATAGGTGGCCACGCCGACGCTGCACGTGATGAAAAATTCGTGTCCCTCGATCATGATCGGCTGGGCGACCGCCTCCATCAGGCGGGTCAGCACGGCGACGCCGGTGCCATCCTCGGGATTGTCCGGCAGCACCAGCATGAACTCGTCGCCGCCGACGCGCGCCACCGTGTCGGTCTCGCGCACGCTGGCCGACAGGCGCTCGGCGACGATCTTGAGCAGCGTGTCGCCGGCCTCGTGGCCCATCGTATCGTTGACGAACTTGAAGCGGTCCAGATCCAGGAACACGATCCAGAACGCGCTTTCCTTGCGGCGGGCGTTGGCGATGGCGTCGTTCAGGCGGTCGCGCAGCAGGTTGCGGTTGGCCAGGCCGGTCAGGCTGTCGTGGCTGGCCTGGTACTCGATCTCGGCCTCGTAGCCCATCGCCGCCGAGATATCGTATTGCGCGACGACGAAGTGGCTGACGGCGCCATGCTGGTCCTGCACCGGCGCGACGAACAGATCGCTCCAGTAGCCGCTGCCGTCCTTGCGGTGGTTGCGCACCAGCGCGTGGCCTTCGCTGCGGTCGCGCAGCGCGGTCTGGATCTGTTCGATGTTGCCCTGGTATTGGCTGCTGCCATGCAGGAAATCGAGTCCGCGTCCCAGCACCTCGTGCGAACTGAAGCCGGTGATGCGCTCGAACGCCGGATTGACGTATTCGATCGCATGCTCGGGCGCCGTGGCGCTGCACAGGATGATGGCGTTGGCCGACACCTCGATCACGCGCTCGCGCAGGCGCAACCCTTCCTCGGCCTGGGCGCGCTGCGCGAGATCCTCGGCCAGGCGCAGGTTGGCGAATTCCAGCGTGGCGGTGCGCGCCCGCGTGGCCCGCTCGATCATGGTGATGCGCGACACCAGCGCGTAGATATAAGCGGTCGCCAGCGCGGTCGACAGCAAGCCGCCCAGCAGCGCGTACAGCGAACCGTTGTGGCCGTCGGCGAAGAAGGTCTCGGTCTGGCTCACCTCCAGCTGCAGCGTTTGGCCGGCCAGCGCGAACGACGCCACCACCGGGTCCGGGCGGCCGTAGAACAACCACGACGGCAGCCAGTGCCGGCTCCGCGCCGCGGCGTGGCCGGTGTCGACGTTGCCGTGGCTGACGATCAGGCGCGGCGGGCCGTCGGCCTTGGCGGAAAACAGGCGCATGCCGATGTCCTGGCGCGCCGGAAAGCCGCGCGCCTCGAGCACCGGGTCGAGCAGGCGGTCGAGCTGGAGTTCGGCGACGAGCTCGCCGACGACCGCGCGCTGGCGGGCGGCCGCGGTATCGAGCGGCGCGCCGTGCCAGAACACCGGCGCCACCACGCGGAACCCGGCGGGCCGGCCGTCGGCGAACAGCAGCGGCAGCACGCCGGTGCTGGCGCTGGCGCCGCGCTCGCGCGACAGTTGGCGCGCGTCGGCCAGCTCGGCCATCGGCGCCGTGTCCAATCCGAGGTGGTCTTCGTTGCCGAACAGCGGCTCGATGTAATCGACCACCATATAGCTGTCGCGGATGCCGGCCGGACGCACGCGGCCGTGGGCCAGCTCGGTCAAGGTAAAGTTGGGAACGCGGCGCCGCATGGCGGCCTCGTAGGCGGCTCGCTCGCGGTGGGCGATCAGGCGCTGGAAGCCGAGCGCCTGGATTTGCGGCGTGTGCTCGCGCAGCGGCAAGCTCAATTGATGGAATTGCTCGCGGCTGACGACGCCGAAGGTGGCGAACAATTGCTGCATCACGTTCATCTGTTCGACCGCGTCGCGCACGCCGCCGGCGATGGCGTTGATGCGCAGCTTGGCGTCCTGTTGGAATTGGACGGTTTGGCGCGAAGTTTCGACTTGCCGCACGCTGACGAACAGCAGCGCCGTCAGCGCCAGGCCGCAGAACAAGGCCAACAAGGCCGATAACGACACAGAAATGCGCACGCGCGTGATCAGCTTTTGCATTGCCTTCTCCTCGTCGCAACAACCGGATTCAGCGGATTGTGCGGAAAAATGGTTGTAATAATGGTTGAAATACCTGCCGTGTCGGCATGGATGACACATACCCGGCTGACCGATTCACAGTGTTATTTATTTCCTAAGGGAACTCTGTACGCTATCGTACATTGCCTAAAGGCTATTTTCAACGCGGCGTGAACTATACTCATGGTTTTTCGCGACAGCCGCCCGGCCGCATTCCGCCATGACCAATCGCTCCCGCAACGACGCGCTTTCCGGCGCTATCTCCAGCACTATCGGCGACGCTGTCCCGCCCGGCATCCGCCGCAGCCAAACCCTGGCGCTGGTGCTGCTGGTGGTGTGCGGCGTGATCAACTACCTGGACCGCGCCACGCTGGCCGTCGCCAACGAATACATCCGCGCCGACCTCGGCTTGTCGCTCGGCCAGATGGGACTGCTGCTGTCGGCCTTTTCGTGGAGCTACGCGCTGTGCCAGCTGCCGGTGGGCGCGCTGGTCGACAAGGTCGGGCCGCGCTGGCTGCTCGGCATCGGCCTGGTGGTGTGGTCGCTGGCGCAGGCGGCCGGCGGACTGGCCTCGACCTTCGGCTGGTTCGTGCTGGCGCGCATCGCGCTGGGCATCGGCGAGGCGCCGCAGTTTCCGGCGGCGGCGCGCGTGGTGAGCAACTGGTTCCCGCCGCGCTCGCGGGGCGCGCCGACCGGCATCTACAATTCGGCCTCGCCGCTGGGCGTGGCGCTGGCGCCGATCTGCCTGGTGCCGCTGATCGCCGCCACCAGCTGGCACTGGGCGTTCTTCGCCACCGGCGCGCTGGGACTGGTAGCGGCGGTGGTCTGGATCGCGCTGTACCGCGATCCCGTGCGGGCGCGTATGAGCGCCGCCGAGCTGGCCTACCTCGACGGCCATGCGGCCGCTGCCACCGCTGCGACCCCTGCGACCGCCGGGACCGCCGGGGCTGTTGCTGCCGCTGGCGCCCATCGGGCCGGACAGGCCGATAAGGCCGCCAAGGCCGCTAAGGCCACCGAGGCCGCCAAGAGCGCCGACGGCAAAACCAGCTTCGCCGCCTGGTGCGCGCTGTTCCGCCACCGCACAACGTGGGGCATGATGTTCGGCTTCTTCGGCTCCGTGTACCTGAACTGGGTCTACCTGACCTGGCTGCCGGGCTACCTGCGCACCGAGCGGCATATGGACCTGGCGTATGCCGGGCTGGCCGCGTCGGTGCCGTTCGTCTGCGGCTTCGCCGGCGCGCTGGTGGCCGGCTGGGCTTCCGACCGCGTGGCGCGCCGCGCGACCTCGCCGCTGTCGGGCCGGCGCAACGCGGTGGTGGTGGCCACCCTGGGCATGGTGGTGTTCACGATCCCGGCGGCGCTGGTCGAGAGCAACGTCGTGGCGGTGGCCTGCATCTCGATCGTCATCTTCCTCGCCAATGCCTCGTCGGCGTGCGCGTGGTCGCTGGCCACCGTCGCCGCGCCGCCGAGCCGCATCGCCTCGCTCGGCGCGATCCAGAACTTCGGCGGCTTTCTCGGCGGCGCGCTGGCGCCGGTGCTGACCGGCTACATCGCGCAAAGCTGGTCGTTCGTGCCCGCGCTGCTGACCGGCGCCGGCATCGCCTTTGCCGGCGCCATGTCGTATCATTTTTTGGTGGTGCGGCCGATTCCCGAGGATAGCTGAGCAGCCATTCATTGCATTAGAGGAGACAAAACGTGGAAGAGATCGATCACATCCTGATCGTCGACGACGACCGCTCCATTCGCGAGCTGTTGACCACCTATCTGGAAAAACAAGGGTTGCGCTGCACGGCGGTGGCCGACGGCCGCGAGATGCGCGCCGCGCTGCAACGGTGGACGCCGGACGCCATCGTCCTCGACCTCATGCTGCCCGGCGACGACGGCCTGGTGCTGTGCCGCGAAATACGCGCCGGCAAGCATCGCGCGGTGCCGATCCTGATGCTCACCGCGCGCGACGATGAAACCGACCGCGTCGTCGGCCTGGAGCTGGGCGCCGACGACTACATGGCCAAGCCGTTCGGCTCGCGCGAGTTGCTGGCGCGGCTGCGCGCGGTGCTGCGCCGCACGCGGATGCTGCCGCCCAACATGCAGGTGACCGAACCGGCGCGCCTGATCGGTTTTGGCACATGGCGGCTCGACGTGGTGGCGCGCCATCTGCTGGCCGACGACGATGTCGAGGTGGCGCTGAGCACGGCGGAGTACCGGCTGCTGCGCGTCTTCCTCGACCATCCGCAACGGGTGCTGACGCGCGACCAATTGCTGGAGATGACGCACGGCCACGACGCCCAGGCCTTCGACCGCTCGATCGATATTTTGGTCAGCCGGCTGCGGCAGCGCCTGCGCGACGATCCGCGCGAGCCGCGCTACATCAAGACGCTGCGCAGCGAAGGTTATGTGTTGTCCTGCCCGGTAACGCCGCTGGCGGGCACCGCATGAAAGGCGCGCTGTCCGCCCTGCGCGCGCTGGTGCCGGCCAGCCTGTTCGCGCGCCTGACGTTGATCTTGCTGGCCGGACTGGCCTCGGCCCAGTTCCTGTCCGCCTACCTGACGATCAAGGAACGCAACGATGTCAGCATGGGCGTGATGATCGACTATGTCGAAATCGAGTTGCGCACCGCCGTCGCGCTGCTGGACCGTCTGCCGCACGACGAGCGGGCGGACTGGCTGCGGCGCCTGTCGCGCGGCAGCTACCGGTTTCTACCCGGCGACCTGCCCGGCACCGGCCAGGCCGGACCGCCGGTGAGCGCGCCGCATTCGCAACGCGTGCTGGCCTCGGTCACGCGCGCGCTCACGCCCGAGCATCCGTTCACCGCGCACGCGGTCGAAGGCGGCGTCGAGCGATTCCAAGTGCAGCTGCGGCTGGCGGACGGCCAGCCGCTGACCGTCGACTTCCAGCCCCGGCGCGGGCTGCCGCTATCGCCGCAACTGCCGTACCTGTTGCTGGGGCAGCTCGCGCTGGTGGCGCTGGCCTGCTGGCTGGCCGTCAGTCTGGCGATCAAACCTTTGCGCACGCTTGCCGAGGCCGCCGACGCGCTGGGGCCGGACTTGCGCCCGGTGAGCATGCCGGAGCAGGGGCCGTCCGAGGTGGTGCGGGCGGCGCGCGCCTTCAACGCCATGCAAAAGCGCATCGCCGCGTACATCGACGAGCGGCTGCGCATTCTGGCGGCGATCTCGCACGATTTGCAAACGCCGATCACGCGCATGCGCCTGCGCGTCGACCTGATGGACGAATCGCAGCAACAGCAACGCCTGATCGACGATCTCCAGCAGCTGGAAGACCTGGCGCGGCAAGGCATCGGCTACGCGCGCGCCATGCACGGCCTGCTGGAACCGGCGCGCGCGATCGATCCGAACGATTTGCTCGACACCATCGCGCTGGACTACCGCGACGGCGGCGCCGACGTCGAATTTGCCGCCGACAGCGGCGCGCCGATCGTCACGCGTCCCGGTGCTTTGCGGCGCGTTGTCACCAACTTGGTCGACAACTGCCTGAAGTACGCCGGCCAGGCGCAGATCGTCATGGAACGGTCCGGCGACGGCGTCGTCACGATCCGCGTGCTGGACCGGGGCGCCGGTATTCCCGAAGCGTCGCTCGAGGCGGTGTTCGAGCCGTTCTACCGGCTCGAAAGCTCGCGCAACCGCGACACCGGCGGCACGGGCCTCGGGCTTGCCATCGCCCGCCAGCTGGCGCTGACCCTGGGCGGCACGCTGACCTTGCACAACCGCCCAGAAGGCGGCCTGGAGGCGCGGCTGGTGCTGCGCGCGCTGGCACCGGCGAAGGCATGAGCGACGAGGCCATCGGCGCGTAGTGCGTGCAGCGCCGCCGCCGCATCGTCAGCCAAATGTAAAGGCGTAGACCTCCGCGCCGGCATCGGGGAAACGGATTTCGAAGCGCCGCTGCTGCACCGTGCCGGACTGCCGTATCAACTGGTACAAACGGGTGGCGGTGACGACGCCGTTGCCTTCCGCGTCGATGTCGGCGCCATGGTCCGCGCCGGGGGCGCGGCCATCGATCGTCACCTTGATGCGCAGCGGGCGTTTGTCTTTGCCCGGCCCCATCACAAGGTGTAAATCGCGCGCGCGGAACTGGTGCGCGATGCCGCTCTCCGGTGAACCGGCCGTTGCCGATTCGGCGTTGACGGTCCAGCGTCCGAACAAGGCCCATTGGTTCAGCCCGAGTTTGCCCGCCGAGTATTGCTGCGGCATGTCGGCGCGCACCGGTTCGGGCGAGCGCAAGCCCGTGGCCTGGGCATAGCCCACATACGTCTCGCCGGAATCGAGCTGGCGCAGATCGGGTGCTTGCTGCTCGGCCTTTAGCGACGGATCGACCAGCGAATTATCCACCGGAGCGCCGCGAGCCTCCGCCAGCAGCGACTGGATCGCCCGCTCCAGCTTGTCGTAATTGCCTTCGCCGAGCTGGCGGTAGCGGACCTTGCCGTTGCCATCGACCAGATAGTAGGCCGGCCAGGCGTTGTTGCCCCAAGCTTGCCAGATACGCTGGTCGCTATCGACCGCCACCGGAAAATCGATCTGGAAGCGGGCGACGGCGGCACTGACGTTGGTCAGGTCTTTTTCAAACTTGAACTCCGGCGTGTGAACGCCGACCACCGCCAGACCTTGCCCGCGATACTTGTCGGCCCAGGCGCGCACGTACGGGAGGGTGCGGATGCAATTGATGCAGGAGTACGTCCAGAAATCGACCAGCACCACCTTGCCGCGCAGTTGCCGCGACGTCAAAGGCGCGCTGTTGAACCAAGTGGCCGCGCCGTCGAAACCGGGCGCGGCGCCAAGCACCGGCAAGCTACTGCGGTAGGGCGCCGGGACGGCCGCGCCGCCGCTGCCCGGCATCATCAACGTCGCCACGCCGACGAGCACGGCGATGCATCCGAGCGTGGCCATCAAGTATCGTTTCATAGCGGCTCCCTGGCGCGGATTATTTGTCGAGAACGACGATGGGTTGATTCTTTTCCACCAGATAGGTGGCCAGTTCGGCGCTGACGCCGTTGGCGATATTCTTGGCGGAGTGCGAGGCCCCGGCCGGAATGTACAAGGATTCGCCGGCCTTGAGCTGAATGGTTTTGCCATTCATTTCATACTCGATCGCGCCGCTGAGGACGTAGGCGATTTCCACGCCGGGATGGGAGTGTTTTGGCGCCGACGCGCCTTGTGCGAAATCGACGCGCACCTGGATCGCCTCGCGCTTGCTGTCGAATTCCTCGCGGACGGTTTCGGTGCGGGCGATGCCTTTGGCATCGAACTTTTGTGCCGAGGCCGTCGGCGACAGCAAACCCGCCGCCGCCAACAAGACGACGCCCGCGACAGCGCGTGCTACGGATTTACGAGGGTTCATGGTCATTGCGTTCATAGTGTTCTCCAGAGAAGTTTGACATCGAGCAGTCATTAGACCGCTCCGGTGTTTCCGCGCGATGTCGGGAAAACCGCCGAAATCGCGCTCAACATGTCCAAAGCCAAACTGGAAACAATCCGACACAAATAAAAAGGCGGCCCGCAGGCCGCCTCCATCAAACCGGCCGCTCGCGCAGCCTAATCAATAGCCATAGATCATTTTGTAAGCCAGATCCGGGATGAAGCTGCCTGCCGCGCCGGCACAGCCGTCGGCCTCGCCGGGCGCCTTGATCCACAACGTCATCTCCGGCTGGGAGCCGGCGCCGTTGATGCGCGAAGGCACGCCGATTTTGCGGCCGCTCGGATCGCACCATTCCGTGCCCTTGGGACCGGCGCCGTTACGGCTGGTGTCCACGATGAACGGCTTGGTGTAGCCGCGCTGCTGCTGCAAGGCGTTGCTGACGGCGACCCCGTAGGCGTTGGCTTCCGCATCGGTGCGATAGTTCGACACATTGAGCGAGAAGCCGCGCGCGTTGGCGATGCCGGCGTTGGCCAAACGCGTGGCCGCTTCCTGCGGCGACAGCCAGGTGCTGTTGCCGATGTCGAGGTACAGCTTGGCGGCCGGCGCGGCGGACTTGAACTGCGTCACCGCATACTGATACAGCTGAACGCGGCCTTCCTTGCCGGCCGCGTCCAGACAATCGAGTTGCGGCAGGCCGTCCGGTTCCATCACCACGATGGCGTCGCGGTTGCCGATGCCGGCGGCGAAGGCGCGAATCCAGTCGCGATAGCCGGCCAGCGAGTTGGCGCCGCCGGAGCTGTACTGGCCGCAATCGCGGGCCGGGATGTTGTAGGCCACCAGGATCGGAATCTTGTTGGCGCCCGCCGCCGCGCCGACATAGCTGGACACGGCCGTGCCGATGTCGCCGCTCCAGCCGCCGAACCATTTGGCGGCCGGCTGATTGGCGATCTTGCTGCCGATATCGGCGCTGCGGCCGTCGCTGGGGTTGTTGCGCACCCAGATGGCGGCGGAACCCTGCGGATCGACGTAGAGGCCCTTGGCGGTGTTAAGCGGCGGAGTAGGAGTAGGCGTCGGTGCAGGAGTGAGCGTCGGCGTAGGGGTGGGCGTGGTCGCGCCACAGTTGACGCCGTTGACGGTGATCGGTCCCGGCGTCGGCTTGCTGCCGCCCGAGTACGACAAGGCCACGCCGAAGCTCACGCTGGCGCCGGGCGCGATGCTGGGATTGCTGCCGTTGTCGGTAGCCTTGAGCGTGGTGCCGGTGATGCCGACGGTCGCGCCCCAGGGCGCGCTGGCGAACGAGACGCCGCTGCCGTAGGTCCAGCTGGCGCTCCAGCCCGAGACGGCGCTGGTGCCCGAATTGGTGACGACCACATCGGCGACGAAACCGTTGACCCAGTCGTTACGCGTAACGTAGGTGGCGCTGCACGTGGCTGCGCTGGCGGCGCCGCTGGCGGCGACCAGCGCAGCAGCCAGGATGGTCCGTTGAAAGTTTGAGAGCATGATGTTCCTCTGTAATGGTGTGACATCTCGGTTTCATTTCCAAGATGGGTGACCACCTTGCGCCGACCAGTTGCACGCGATCTGTGTCACGCTAAGGCCGAGTATGAAACAAATTTGCTTTTATTACAAAGTTCAACTGTGCGCGGGGCAATATTATTGTGCGCGGAACTGGTTGGCCATCTTTTCGTCGGGACGCAGCGTCAACACCCGCACGCCGTTCGCGGTGACAGCCACGGTATGCTCGAACTGCGCCGACAGTTGCCCATCGCGCGTGACGACCGTCCAGCCGTCCTCCTCGGTGCGCACGGTGCGCCGTCCCTGGTTGAGCATCGGCTCGATGGTGAACACCATGCCTTCGCGCAGCATCAGGCCGGTTTGCGGTTTGCCCCAATGCAGCACCTGCGGCAACTCGTGCATCTCGCGTCCGATACCGTGCCCGCAATATTCCCTGACGACCGAATAGCCGTTTCTGCGCGCATGGCGCTCGATGGCGTGGCCGATGTCGCCCAGCCGGGCGCCAGGGCGCACCGCCTTGATACCTTTCCACATGGCTTCGTAGGTCACCTCCACCAGCCGCTGGGCCAGCGGCGCCACGTCGCCGACCAGATAGGTTTTGCTGGAATCGGCGATGTAGCCGTTTTTCTCCAGCGTGATATCGAAGTTGACGATGTCACCGCTTTTCAGGACGTCCGATGGCGAGGGCATGCCGTGGCATACCACGTGGTTGGGCGACGAGTTCAGCGCGTAGGCGTAGCCGTACTGGCCTTTGCTGGCCGGGCGCGCGTCGAGGTTGTTGACGATAAAGCTGTCGACCAGATCGTTGACATGCATGGTGGACATGCCGATCAGGTCGAGCCGGTCCAGATGGCCGAACACATCGGCCAGCAGGCGGCCGGACTCGGCCATCAACGCGATTTCTTCCGGGCGCTTGGTCATCGCTATGCCACCCTGACGACTTGCTCGACAATGCCGGCCGCGCGCAGCTCCGTGGCGACGATCTCGTTGAAACTGCGGGTTGGATTCATTTCGCACAGCATGCCGATTTTGATCCAGAACGCCGCCTGCCCGTTGATCGAGCGGCACGACACGACGCTGCCTTTGCGCAGCTGATCGTGCAGCTCGTCGTCGATATTTACAATGCCCATTACACACTCCATATACAAATCATATACGGAGTGTATAGCGATTGCTAAAGCGAGCGCAAGCGATTTGTGTCCGCCCGCCGCCTTCGCCAACCTGGCTCAGCGGCTCAGCGGCTCAGGTTATTCCGCCTTGGCCTGCTGCTGCGAATGCAATTGCTCGCGCAGCTGTTGCCCGTTGAAATGGGTGTAGTCCTTGTTGAGCTCGAACGTGATCAGCGACTTGACGTGAGGATCGACGAACGACCGCAACGCGCCGAGGAACTGCGGCGACGCGGAAATGACAAGGCGCTGGAAGCGTCCCTCCTGGCTGGCCTTCAGCAGATAGTTTGAAATATCCTTGGCGAACTGTTCGGCCTCCTGCTCGGCGGGCGTGTGCGCCGGCTGATAAGCCTTGTTCGGCGCGCCGACCTTGCCGTTGTGGGCGCCGGCGACACCCTGCGTGCCGCCGATGTTGTGGCCGCTGTTGGTGGCGGCCGTCGGGCCGATCTTGTCGGACTCCGTTTCCAGCACGCGCAAGCGCACGGCGGAGTTGACCATGTCCTCGATTTCCATCAGCGGCTTGGCCGGATCGGACTCGGCGAAGAACCTTGCGCGTCCCGCATTGGCGGCGATGATCCAAGTGGTTTGCATGCTACCTCCTCTCAACAATATCAGTCGTTAATTGATTCGTCGTGCAGCGCCGGCACAACAGGCGGTGCTGCCTGACGATACGTGCAATGCCAGTATAGGCACGGTGGAAAAAGTATGGCGCGCTGTCCCGCCTTGGCGCTGCGCGCGTAACTTGAACGGCTGCACATCACTTGTCAGCAGCAACGTGTGAACGAGCGGAAAATCTTCTAAATTTCCTGGTTGGTGTCCATCAAGCGCTCCGCCACCACTGCGGTAACGACCGCCTGCAGGACGTGAATCGCCCAGCGCTCGCCGGCCTTGCGCGGTCCCGCCTGGATTTCGCCTTTCGTGATGCCAAGGACAGGCGCGATGGCGCCGATGTTCACGGCGTACAGCGCGGTGCCGTACAGCGCGCCGACGGTCACGGGCGATAACGATGGCGCCAGATCCTTGAGCGCCGGATACACCGACGCGAACGCCGCCGACGCGCCGAGGTGATTGGCGAACTCCACCATGCTGGTGCCGGTGTCGCCGATCACCTCACGCGACCCGGTCACGTCATCGATCCAGTCGACGGCGTCGCGGTCCAGGGTTTTTGTCATCAGGCCGGTTTTGCGGCCCACCACCATCACTGCCGTGGTCACCAGACCGGCGATCAATCCGCCGACGATGGCTGCTTGTTGTCGTTGCATAGCTACTCCCTCAATAAAACGGTTTAAATTGCCTGCGGTAACTCGGTTGCCAACTCCGGCATCAACCGGTTGATGACGCTGTAATTGAGCGCCGTCCACCATTCGGAACCCTCGCCCGTCAGTGCCTGCTCGGACGCTTCGATCGCCGCGTGGCCTTCACTGACGAGGTAATCCTCGACATCGTTCATCGACGCGAACGCGAAGATCGACACGGCATCGATTTTCTTGCCTTCCGGGTCCTTTTGGGTCGAGCCGATGTTGTGCAGTTGCGCATAGCGGCGCACGAATTGCTTGGTGGCCGGGTTGGCCAGCACCAGCGGCGCATGCTCATGCAACAGCCGCTGCTGGAACGCTTCGCGCGACAGGCCGTCGGCGCGCATATGGATCTTGACCAGGCTGATCGCGTCGCGATGCTTCGCGCTGGGAATCAGGATGTATTCCCGCGTGACCTCGCGCGACACCATGCGGAACGCCACCTGTTCATCGACGATGATGCGCTCGGCAAATTTGTCCTGCTTGAGCGTGGTTTCGATGTCGTCCTGCTCGGCGTAGGTGATGTAGGCCAGGCCGTCCCAACGGGGACGCCGGTACGCCGGCACGCGTTTGTGCGGATCGGATGGCAGCTTGCCGTCGTCATCGATCATGGCGCGGTACGGCGGCGGGAAAAA